>JAHJMH010000063.1 GCA_018821425.1 Nanobdellota archaeon | reverse complement strand
TTTGGATTGCCGTCATATAAGACTGGTGCTCTAGGCCAGGCTGAGCTACAGGCTCACTCCCATCCAAACTTTTTTGTCTATTTAAAATTTGTCTTAATCAGGGTTAGCCTACTTTTCGTTAGTAAAACATTTTATCAACAAATAGAAAGCTTTAGATAATTTTTAGATTAAAATTGTTATAGAACTTAAAATAATTTTAGAGAGGTTATTGATTTGTATTTAGGAATTGGAGAAATCAATAATAAGGGAAGAGTTTTGCACAAATCTGTATCCATCCGAATGAACTAATTAATTTGGAACATCAATCTTTAAAGGGAGTTCCATGTTAAATTTTTTCAAAATTTTCGCAAGAATACCGACTCTGCCTTTAAAGTTAAGTATCCCTATGCTTGTTATAATCTCGCTTTGACCTTCTTTTGTGATGAAAATTCCGGGCTCAATTTCTTCAGTAGTCCCTTCTTTCTCAGGTTCATTAAAAGATATTTCCAGAAAATCTCCGTCCTCGTCATAGTAAATTTCATATGTGCTGTTTTTCATTTTATTTTGTTTATCAAATATGATGTAATCACAAAGCCGTCGCCGTTTAAATATTTCTACAACGGGGAGTGTTAAGTTTTAGGGAGTTATGGCGATTTTAGATGCTTATAACTTTTATAATAATATTCTTTACTGTTTGGACAATCTCTCATCTGATTAGGAATTTTTAAGGTTTTCTCAAGATACTCTGCCATATATGGGTGCCTTTTTGTCATATGCTTCCATTGTTTTTGCGCAAACCTAATTTTTCTACCTGATTTGTCCACAACTTCAAAAATGCGGTCTTCCATTTTTTAAGCAATCTTTAAACATATTTAAAATTTGTCTAACCTATGTATTTGAGTAACTCTCTAAAAATTTATAAAAGAGGAAACCTTATTTTTTATATAAAAGAGGAATATGGAATCTGTTAATTTTCGTTTTGGGTTGAATAATAGTATTGTAAAATTTTCATCTTTAGAACATAGGGATGTAATTGGTTTGATGAAAATAAAACTAAAAATAGATAAAGAAAATAAATGTGCTACGATAGTAGCACCAAAAGTAATGCATATCCCAACAGATATTAATAGAATTAATAACAACAATTATATAAATATTTTTAAGAAAGATGTAAACCGAACTGATTCAACAAAAAATCAAAGAGCTGAGATGATAAGGCTCAGCAAAGATGTAGGCTTAATGATAAACCAAGTCCTCACAGATATTAGTAATTTCAATGACAATATCTATTTAAATGTTTCTGTAATTAATGATAATGCAGGGTTTGCCCCAGTAGGTTTAATGGTAAACCACCAGATTGATACTCTGGATCTTCACAGATATTCGGGTTCGATTCCCGGCTGGGGCGACCCTGCGTCCAATCTCCCATTAATCAAAAATCAACAAAGAGGTGAGAAATGAAAGGAATAAATAAAACAATTATCCTAGGAATTTTTATATTCTCCACAGTAATTCTAAGTCAGGGTTCTGCTTCCGCAGCTGCTATCAATGACACTTTTCACTTAAACATTCAGACAACATTCAGCAATGGAACAATTCAAACGGGAACTTTTGATTTGACATTCAACATAACAGAGAGTTCCAGCTCAAGCTGTTTAGGACCCACTCTTTACAATCACACTTTTTCAAGCACGACGACTGACAATAGAGGAATTCTTTCTCTTTATTTGCCGACGACGGGTTCGGGGGGAGGAACACTTAGTTCACTAAGTTATACTACACAGTATTATCTTTGCTATTATCGCGATGGTGCCATTAAGGATGTTTCGCAATTGAGTCGTGTTCCTTATTCATTCGGCGCGTCGCAGGTAAATATTAGCGAACTGAAGATAGATTCAAATCTTGATTTAGGAACAAAGAATGTTACAGCCTCTTCTGGATTTTTCACTTCCGTTGGCAGTGCTATAAGTAGAGTAACTAGTTTATTCACTCAAGATATTGATGCTTCGGGCGATGTGACTGTAACGGGAAACATGACAGCGTCGTGGTTCAAGGGAATTTTCAATTGGATTATCGGTCC
This sequence comes from Nanobdellota archaeon, assembly GCA_018821425.1. GTDB lineage: Archaea > Nanobdellota > Nanobdellia > Pacearchaeales > GW2011-AR1 > ASMP01. The sequence goes on along the minus strand of JAHJMH010000063.1, from coordinate 371 downwards.
TGGCACGAGTCAAAACTATCTTTCCTTCAACGGAACCGATTTGACTTTTGATGAAGCTCAATTAAATACTACAATAGATTCACGGGCTGTTACAAATAACGAGTCGCTGAATAATTACATTGCCGAGAATAACGCTTCTGTTAATAATTACATTGCTGCAAATAATCAAAGCGTAAACGATTATATTATTTGGGTGAATTCGACAAACCCAAACAACATCTATGATGATGCTTGGATAAATTCAACCATATACAATAAAACACAAACCGGAGAGATAAACAGTTCGGTAAATAATTACATCTTTGTTGTCAACACTTCCATGGGTAATTATGTGGTAAGTTATGTTGCTTCAAACAATGGTTCTATTGTGA
>JAHJMH010000062.1 GCA_018821425.1 Nanobdellota archaeon | reverse complement strand
GGAGATAAAAGAGTTGAAGGGAGAAAACGCGGAGTTGAAAAACAACTTGAAGAACTTAAACTGGAAATTGATAAAATAAAAAATTCTTTGAAGTGATTTGCTTTATTTTCGTCCCGCTCGCCCAACCTTAAACGGAACGCTTTCTTCCAACTCGTCCTAAACGAAACCGCTCGCCTCGCAAATCTTCTAACGGAATGCTCGCCTTCGGCTCGCGCGTTGAAAAGATAGATTGCGCCTCGCAAATCTCGAGACGGCGGCTCGGCGCTCGCCCCAATGCGAACGGAGGAGAAGAAAGTTTTAAATAATAAAATCATCTCTACTTTTTATGAGAAAAAATAAAAATGATAATGCTATTGAAGAGATAAAGAAAAAAATAATTCCAATCCTGAAAAAGAACAAAATTAAAAGAGCAGGTATTTTTGGAAGTTATGCGAGAGGCGAACAAAAAAAGAACAGCGATGTTGATATACTCGTTGAACTATCAAAACCACTTGGATTTGCGTTTTTTGGAATTGAGCTAGAGTTGGAGAAAAAGCTAGGCAGAAAAGTTGACCTTGTTACATACAGATATATAAGTCCTTACATAAAAGATAAAATTATGAAGGAGGAAATAAGAATCTTATGAAGGACAGTGATTTAGTTTTCTTAAAGCATATGCAGCTAATATTGATGCAGCTCTGGATTTCTCAAAAGGTCTTTCCAAGAGGGAGCTCGTTGAAAACAAACAGCGGCAATATGCTATCGTTCGTGCGGTAGAATTAATTGGCGAAGCAGCCAAGAATCTTTCCAGCTCTTTTGTTAAAGCTTATCCTAAAGTTCCTTGGAAGGAAATAATCGGGACTCGAGATAAGTTGATTCATCATTACTTTGGTGTGGACCTTGATGTAATCTGGAAAATTGTTAAAGAGGATATCCCGATACTTGAGAAGGAAATAAAAGAGATTCTTAGGAAGGAAAGATAACTTTTCGGCGCGACACATTTGCATTAGAGCATCCAATAATTGTCGAAGAAGAAAAAGGAGTAAATAATGATTATGTTAAATGGCGGTCTGTTTATCCGGAGATGAATGCGAGTAATGAATGATTGATTGAGAACGGCGCCTCGGCAGGCTCGGCGCCGAGAAAGATTTAAATAATCTGAAAAGATAGCATTAAGATGGAGAAAATTATAATAAATCCGGATATAAGGCATGGAAAGCCGATAATAAAGGGCACCAGAATTAGCGTAGATGAAGTGCTCGGTGCATTAGTTGGAGGAATGACTTACGCAGAAATAGAAGCAGAATATGGAATTAAGAAAGAAGAAGTAATCGCTGCAATAAGTTACGCTGCTTCATTAATTAACAACGAGGAATTTTATCCCCTTAAAAATTAGTTAAAATGGAATTCTTTTTGGATTCAAATATTCCTTATTCTTCTATTAAGGTTTTTGAGAAGTTTAATTATAATGTTCAACACGCAAGAATAATTGGTATGGGAAAATCTTCTGACAAAGAAATTATTGATTATGCTTTTCAGAATAATATGATTTTAGTCACTCGGGATGTCGGATTTGGAAATATCATAGATTATCCGATAGAATCCCATAAAGGGGTGATAGTTCTTAGACTCCCCTTTTATTTTAACTCCGTACAGATAAATAAGACACTCCTAAACTTTTTGGAATCTATAGAAGAGAAAGAGATTAAGAATTCTCTCATTATATTAGATATAAAGAAATATAGAATAAGAAGATAAAAAGATTAAAGGCAATCAGTTTACAATAAAAACAGATAAGCCAAACATAAAAGTTTCTTGGCAGGTTACTGGAGTAAGGCATGATATATTCGCCTTGGAGAATCCAATGATTGTTGAACAGGAAAAAGGAATTAACAACGATTATGTCAAAGGGCAGTCTGTTTATCCTGAGATGAATGCGAGTAATGAATGATTGAGAACGGCGCCTCGTTGACTCGGCGCCGAGAAAGATTTAAATAATCTTAATCAATTAATGAACCATGGCTGAATTTAATATTATAATTGAGAAGGGAGAAGATGGTTACCTAATTTCTGAAGTTATAGGATTGCCTGGATGTCATACTCAAGGGAAGACTATGGAAGAATTGTTGACAAATACTAAAGAGGCAATCTTATTATGCCTAAAAGTAATGGGCAAGGAAAAAACCTACGAAAAATTTGTTGGTATCCAGAAAGTTGAGGTTTAAATGAGTAGACTTCCGCAAATTGCGGCGGTTGAATTAATTAAAATTCTTTCTAAAATTGGATTCAAGATTATTAGACAAGAAGGGAGTCATATCTTCTTAAGGCATAGCGACGGCAGAACAACAGTGATTCCAAATCATCCTGGCAGAAAACTGGATAGAGGATTGCTGAATAAAATTATCAAGAAAGACATTCGGATTTCAAGAGAAGAATTTTTTAAGTTATCCTGATTAGGAATTGACGAGATAAAAATTAAGTTGAATGTATGAGGATAAAACCGGAAGGGTAACAGCTCGCCTTCGGCTCGCGTGATGTTGAATAATTCTTAAACACACAAATTAAATGTAGCTGGTGATGCAAATATTACCCGGTTATGTGTTGCAGAAAATTCTATGATAAATATGGAAGTAAAAAGAGAATTACAAAAATAAAGCTCGGTGAATATGTAAAATCATTAGATGAAGAAACAGGTGAGATTGTTTCTAATAAAGTTAAAGCTTTATTAGACATGGGTGATGGCCGATTTATGAATTAACAACAGCGTCGGGTAGGGCGATTAATATAACTGCAAATCATCCTTATTTGACTGAAGATGGTTGGATTATTCTTTAAGTAATTTCAATAATCTGCCCGTGGAAATTATTTCTATTTGTGGTTGCGTTCTAAATGATTTTTCATCAGACCAGATACTGCAGTTAGAAGCTAATGCTAAAGAGAAATATTGGATATCTTTATTATGCGGGCTTAATTTTTCAGCTTGTTCTGAGAATTTATTAAAATTTTCAAATGGGACTGTGCTAACTTGTTCTTTGATGAGTGAAAAAAGCTCTGATAATTCTTCTTTGTCTAATTTACTTCTTTTTAATATGTCGTCAAAGTGTTTTCCTAATTCAAAAAATATGAATTCTGGAGCAATAAACTCAAACTTTTTGGAAAGCGAATTTGAAGAAAGTACCTTGAATACCTTGCCTTTGGAAAGCAAGCAGGAATATAGTTTATTAGTATCAACAACTACTAACATCTTTTATTTACCTAAAGATTGCATGAATTTTTGTGATAAAGCCATGTCAGTTTTATCAGATAATTCTTGAACATCTTTTTCAGTAAATTCAGATTTAGAAACAATTCTCTTTAATCTTGCTAATCTTTCTAATTCTGGTCTAACCATTTTAGCTATAATTAAAGAAAATCTTAGTTTTGACAATCCTCTAATTTCTTCTTCTAATTCTCTTGGTATGGATATAGTAATTTCAGCCATGAATAAAAATAATTATGATAACTATTTAAAACTTTCCTGAATGGCTCAAGGTAATTTACTTAGAAGAATGCATGAAAATTGTAGTTTATGACGACGGGACGAATGTTGGGATTGGAACGACGGCGCCCCGTCGGCTCGGCGCTGAAGAGTGGTGTTAAACTTGGTTATTTAAAATCATATTAATTATCTCTTTTGTTGTAAATACTCTTACATGTCGTTGCTTTTTAAGGTGAGAATCATTTGACCAGATTGCAGAACTTGTTGATAGTGCGAGCGCAAAATATGGCAAATCTTTTGGGTCACTTAAATTTGTATTCAGAAATTTTTCATATTTAGATTCATCAATGAATTCAATTGACTTTTCAATTTCTTTCTGCCTTGTCTCAAACTCTTGTTCTGAAAGCCCTGACCTGGATAAAATAACTTCCTTATATTTTTCAAATTCTGACCTTATGAATTCAGGCGCAATAAATTTTGCATTAATATAAAAAAATAAATATGATGAGACAGATAAAGGGTTCATTAAAGAGAACAGGATATTATTATCCAATACCAGCTTCATCTTAGTTTACTCATATTTTCTCCTTTCTTTAGGAGACATTGAGCCAAGCAACTCCTCTTTTGTTTTTGGAGATATTTTTAAGAGAATCTTCTTGAAAGAATCTTTTTTGGCTCCCCTTCCTAATTTTACAGACCAATCTATTAGTTCTTTTTCTTCATCAGATTCTAATCGACTTTGCAATGCTGAAATTTTGAGATTGTCTAAAAACTGCTCAACAACTTTAGCTAACGCTATCTCAAAATCTGCTCTTAATCCTTCAGGAACGTCAACTTTTATGTTAATTTCTACCATGTTTAAAACAACTCTTTCGCATATTTAAACTTTTCTTCAAATTTGACTTTTTGAGAAGTTTATTATGATTAGGACGCGGAACACGGCGGCAGTCACTACTGGGATTCTTCGCCGAAGAAGTTGGAGATGTCGTTCCCGAAGTCGTTGCATTTGAATTCAACACAACAGAAAAGTCAAATTGGTACTTGATAATATTACAGGAGAAAAAAACTCTACGCAACGGGACTTGACTACGGTGCTTTGACGCCGATTCTTGTTGAAGGTATTAAAGAACTTAACGTAGAAAAAGACATCGAAGTGGAATCTTTGAATAAAGAAAATGCGAACTTGCAGAATCAAATTAATGAATTGAAAGC
>JAHJMH010000061.1 GCA_018821425.1 Nanobdellota archaeon | reverse complement strand
TTATGATGGCTGTCGCTGCGTGAATTGCGTCCCTTGGTTTAAGGCCATAGCAAGTTCTGAGCTCTTCTGCTTTTTCCAAAATTTCTAAATCTGTTTTAAGAAAAATCAGGTTGGGGAATTTGAGGATTTTATTACTTTGTTGTTTTATCGTTTTCAGAGATGCACGTTTTATTAAGAAGTAAATAACTTCATCCCAAGTTAATCCCGAAGTTGCAGCGTCAATCTTTCCGGAAGCGACGCCCCTAAGAATTTTTCTGCAGGACTCACCCTTCTCTTTGTTATTCATAATTGCAAAAATAAAAATATTCGCATCAAGGTAAATCATAACTTTCATCCTCCGCTTTCCGGATGTCTTCGAGGGTGATATTTTCTTTGGAGACAGAATTAAAGAACTCATCAAGAAAATTTTTAATGTCTTCTTTCTTCTCTGGTTTTATTGTAACATTGTTATCATTAACTTCAAAAATTATATTCTCGCCTTTCCTTAAATTAAATAACGTCCTTATATTCTTGGGGATTACAACCTGACCTTTTTCTCCGAGCGGTCTTTTTATTATCATTGAAGAAGAAGCTTTTGAGGTTATTTAAATTTTCCTACCTCAAGGTAGGAATTTTACTTTTTGGAGTTCTTCCACATAATTTCAAAATATTTTTCATAGGAATCTGCGGACTCTTTGTTTCTAATTAGGAAGTAGACAGGGTCTTTACTGACATTAATAAAAATGGTCTTGAAAAGTATGGCAAAAAATTATTGGAAAGGTTTTGAAGAAGATTGTCCCTATATTGGGCGGATTGCTTACAAGTAGACTATCTAACTTTCAACCTATTAAACTTTCTCTCAAGAGATTCTAACAAAAGCCCGGCGTCTTCGGCAGTCACTTTTTTATTTTTCTCTTGATTATTCTTAACTGCGAGATATGCCCCATAAACATTTTCGACGTTCGGATTTTTTCCAACTGCAGAAGCCAGGTCAGAGAGCAGGTCTTTTTTTGAGTAAATTTTTCCTTTCGAGAGACTTTCAATTATTCCAAGAGTTCTTATTCTTAAAACGAGTGTGTAAACAACTTGGTCGTCAACATCTGGGGAACTATGACCTATTTTCTGGAGGACTTTTTTTATCAGGACTATTTTTTCTTTGGTTGATTTTATATACGGAGCTATGTTCTTTTTTGTAATTTTTACGTCGATAGATTTAAGATAGAGTTCATTAAGAAGAGGTTTTGCTTCGAGAATCATTTGACCAACGGGGAGAATGCCTTTTTCGAGTTTTTGTTCAAGAAGTTCTGTTGAAATAATAGTTATGGAATAAATGCCTTTTTCAATATTTTTATCAACACTATCGGTTATAACTAAAATGTCTATGTCTGAAATTTCTGCTTCTTCGTTGCGAGCGTAGCTTCCGACCAAGTAGATTCCAACGATTTTTCTCGGTTCAATGTGACTGCCTAAAATTTTTAAGACATCAGATAATATTTTTTCGTGAGTTTTTTCTACAAGTTCTATTCTGACTTCTTGATTGAGCCATGCTCTTGGAAGGATAACTGCGGACGAGTTGCCTGCCCTTACTGTTTTTTTAATCCGAATTTCCATTTTTCTTGATGAATTTTTTATCCTTCTCCAGCTGTTTAAGGAATTTTTCGTTTATTTCTTTCTCCCAATAGTTCTTTGTTGTATCAAGTCTGCCTTCTTCGCTCTCTATTTTATCCTTATGGGTTTCAATCTGTTTTTTCACAGACTTTATTCTTTTTTGTCTAAGCTTTGACATTCTTTTCCTATCGTTCATAAGTTCTTACATGTTCTTACATTTATATGCTTATCGGTTTTAAAAGAAGAGGGTTATCTCTATCCCTTTTTCTCTTTTTTCTCTTTTTTCACTTTAGCTTTGGCTTTCTTTTCTAATCTTTTCCTTTCCTCCGTTGCTTCTCTCTCCCGCTGTCCTAAAAGCCAAACCTTCCGTGAAACGAAGCTAACTGGATTTTTGAAACGCAGTTCTTCTTCTGTTGGAGGAATCCCTATGCCTTTGTAATAATCTTTGTCGTAGTTCGGCGGGAGGATAATCTTGTTTCGATAACTCCAATCCATTTGCGTTTTTATGTAGCCTTCTTTTAACGGGACTTCATTTTTTTTATTCCAATCTTCTAAACGAGATTCAATTTCGCGTTTTTCGAGACCGATTGCTCTGAAAAAATTAATGATTACAAAAACGGAACGTTTTCTTCCGTCGGAGACTCCTGCGAGAATTTTTTTAATTGTTGGAGGGATTAAATCCTCAGAGAGGTTTGTGATTTTCATTGGAGTGAAATCTCCTTTAGGCACATTCCCAGTTCTTGAAAATTCAACAGGAGAATCTTTCTTTTCTTCAAGGCTTCTGTTTTTATGCCAGTCGAGCGCTTCGCGAAGAAGTTCCGACGCCTCGCCCGCTTCTGACTCGGGCATGAAATTTATTATTTTAACTTTGAGAGGGTCTGCGTCTCTCGGATGGAACAACCCTACCGAATCTGCGTCGAGAACTGCTGAAGCGAGAGATGTTTTTTCGTGGAGGCTATAGGGCATCCTAAACAAATGTCGCGAGGAAACGAGAACCAAATCAGGAACTACTTCTTTTGGTGCTTCAAAATCTCTGACATATTTGCTAAAGCCGGCACTTTCTTTTGTGAGATGGGTTACTTTTTCTATTAGTTCTTTGTTAGAAACATCCATGATAAACTGCGTGATAATCCTCGGCCATTCGGGAAACATTTCGGAAGTTTTTATACCATTTATTTCTTCGGGAAAAGCTTTAGCGGGAATGATAATGTGGAATCCTTTTGAGCCAGAGAATTTTATGCCGATGTTTTTTATTCCGTAGAATTTTAATATTTTAATTATAATTTCCGCGAGAACCTTGCTGTAATCTAAATATTTAGAATCTATGTCTAAAAGCAAATCCCAGCCCGTCCTTAAGGAGTTGAGTTGTTTGGCGGGCATTCCGGTTTGAATTTCGAGAGGGTCGTTCCAGATTTCTTCCGAACAATGAAAACTGGTCGCGCCTTTTTTGACCATTTGGAAAACGTCTCCAGGATATTGCAATGAATCCGGGCGCTTTCCGAAGCCTTCAAAATAACGAGGAACGATTTCTCGGTTTTGCGAGAATTGAAAAATGGCTTTTCGGACTTCGGGTCGAGAATAATAAAGATGAGTTAAATTTCTTATTCTTTGTTCTCTGAGGGGTACCTTCGCCTCGGACGCCGGCGGGCGCGCACTAATCATTCCTTTTAAATTTGGCTCGCTGCATTCACTTTGTTCTTTGGATTCTTTCGGCTTGTTTTCGAGACTATCAGACGGCATTTAACTAAATTGCATAAAAGATTTATATAGATTTGTAGTTTATTGTTAAGAATAACAATGCTTAAAAGGTGGGGGCTTTTGTAATTAAAATGCTTGTCAAACTTGAAAATCCCAGTCTGTTGGCGCGCGCGGTCGAAATCATTTCGGAATTGGTGACGGAGGTCCGCGTTAAGATTAATGAAGAGTCCGGACTTAGTATTACTGCTATGGACCCTGCGAACGTGGCGATGGTTCGTTTTGTGCTGCCTAAAAGTTCTTTTTCCGCATTTGAAGCTGGAAATGAAGTTCTTGGAATTAATCTTGACAATTTGAAAAGGATTTTGAAAAGGTGTGGTACAACGAGTTCTTTAACTTTAGAAAGTAAGGAGACCACGCTTGACATAAACATTCAGGACAGAATAAAAAGGAATTTTAGTTTGAGCCTTATAGAAGTCGAATCGGAGGATAAGGATTTGCCGACGAACCTTGAGTTTAGTTCTAAGGTTGAAATGAAATCGCAGGATCTCGTTGATTCTGTTGAAGATTGTTTGGTTGTTTCAGATAGCTGTTCATTCATTGTTAAAGACGGGAAGTTTATTGTTGAAGCACGGGGTTTGAATTCGGCGAGGTCTGAGTTTTCGAGCGATGAGGCGAAGATTGAAGCGGAGAACTGCAAGTCGAGATACAGTTTGGAATATTTGCAGAAGTTTGTGAAAGCGTCAAAGCTTAACGAGACGACGGTTTTGCGATTTGCGAACGAGCATCCGCTTCGAGTTGATATAAAGAACGAGTTGATGGAAATTTCTTTCTTGCTTGCACCGAGAGTTGAGACTGAGGATTAAATTGAAATATTATTAATAGGGAAATGTTTTTAAGGAATTCTTTCTTGAATAGAGAAGATGAAAGAGAGTATTGAGGGTTGTCAAATCTTGTTCAGATTCTTGAGTGTTTTTGTTTTATTTTTTCTGTTAGCTTTTTTCTCATTTGGTTTAGTTAGTGCTGAGGATACTACGCCCCCAATATCAGAAATAAATTATCCTCCTGCAAACTCATGGCAAAATCAGAGTTTTATAGTTAATATTACAGATGTTGATGAAGAGAGTGGATTACAGAAATGTGAATATAGAATTAGGAGTAAGATTGATGGCGAGTGGCAAGACACGATAACGTGGGTAGAAAGAGATTGCAACGAGTTGATGGAAGTAACTGTTGGAATTGATGGAAGTTGCAACGTAGAAGGAAAAGATGGAAATGGGAAATGTAGAATCTTTGCTCGTTCATCAGATAATGAGGGAAATCCATCTAGCGAAAGATCAAGATATGTTAGTATTGACTGGACGACCCCAACATTTAATATTTCAAATCAAAAAGTAAACATCGCAGAGGGATTGTCTTACGAATTGAATATCACCGACGCAACAGCAGGACTTTATTCTGTTCAAGTTAGCGATGATGAAAATTTTGAAGTAGATAGTGGAGACGGATATATCCTTAAAAATATCACCGCGCTTTCGGAAGGGACATATTCTGTTACGATAATCGCTATAGACAATGCGGGGAACTCCAATAATCAGACAATTGCAATAACTGTCCTCGTGGAAAATCAAAAATTAGCAGAGGGAGAAAGCATTGAAGTGGGAGACGATGAAATGGAAATTATATTTAATTCTGCAAGTTCTGACATTAAGAGCATAAATATACCGAAGACAACAAACAGTTCTCAAGAAGTTGTGTTGGATTTTACGGCAATAAAGAACACCACTGACGGAACCACAAAAGTCTCATTGGGAATAAATAATATTTCTCTTAAAAGGGAGAGTGTCTATAATTATACTGCGGAGATTCTGGCTGGAACAACAATCTCTGGAACAGGATGGGACGGGAAGTTAGTTCTCCCGACGATGAAAGCAGCAGAAGATTACACTGTAAGTGGTGGTGCGGTGGATTTAGTAATTAATTTAGGAAGTGGTGTGGAACTAATTTTTGATAAAGCAGTTAAAGTTGTTCTTGGTGGACAAACTGGGAAAAAAGCCGGATGGATCAGGGGAACTGGAGCATTGACAACGATTCCAACAATCTGCAATTCTGGCACAGACTATTCAAATGTGGATGGAACGGTTGTGAAAGAATGTTATTTTGACGACGGTGAGGATTTAATTATCTGGACATATCACTTTACAAGTTTTGCCTCCTATACTGCAAATACAGGGGGGACAACAAGTTCAAATTTAGGAATCGGGGGAGGTTCTACTTGCGTAACGAAATGGTCTTGTACCGAATGGGAAGAATGCAGTCAAGAAGGATTGCAAAAAAGAGTTTGTTCTTATCTTGAAAATTTTTGTGCGCCGAAAATGGCAAAACCTGCAGAAACACAATCTTGTGAAGTTCAAATTAATGTGCAACCTGTAACAGAAGAGATAACCGAAAAAGGTAGAGGATTTTTTTTGGGAATGACTGGTGCTGTAATTGGTACACTTGATTTAGGAGGAACTGTAGCAGTGGTTGTCTTTGTGTTACTTATAATTACGGGTGCAGTAATTCTTATAAGGAAAAAGAAAGAGTGATTTTTTCCGTCGCCAAAATTCCAACAAGATTTATAAATAAAATTTCCCTGTAAAAGCTATGAAAAGAGTTGATGATAAAAAGGGGCAGGTTACTATTTTTATTATAATTGCAATTGTTATTGTCATGGCGGTTGTCGGTTACTTTTTTATCTCGCCGCGAATTGCAACCACAGAAAGTTCTGGAACATTCAACGAAGAAAATCCGCAGGCATTTATGCAGGCCTGTCTTCAGGAACAGCTCGTGGAAACCATTCAGAAAATTTCTCTTCAAGGTGGAAGCGTTGTTCCAACAAACTATATTCTTTATCAAGATAATCCCGTAGCGTATTTGTGTTACACAAGCGAAGATTATAACACTTGCGTCTTACAACAGCCGTTGCTGAAACAGCATGTGGAATCTGAAATTGAAAATAATCTGGCAGGAGATGTTAGTGATTGTTTCAGTTCTCTTGAAGAAAATTACTTGAAAAAAAATTATGAAGTTTCTTTGACTTCTGGAGAAATGAATGTTGAGTTGCTTCCAAACAGAATTACGTTGAGCATGGGGCACATTCTCACTGCGACTAAAGGGAGTGCGAAAAGATTTGACGGATTTAGTATTGCGGCGAACAATAATCTTTATGAACTTGTAGGAATTGCTAACTCAATAGTCGAATGGGAATCTAACTACGGTGATTCTGAAACGACGCTTTACACTAGCACTTATAGTAAATTTATGGTCGAGAAAAATTTAGGACAAGATG
>JAHJMH010000060.1 GCA_018821425.1 Nanobdellota archaeon | reverse complement strand
TTTTTTCTACCATTGTAGTTTCTTTTTTTCTAAAAAAGAAACCCATGAGCTACACAGGCTTGGTAAGACACGGTAAGGAACCCAGGTTCCTTGACCTTCAACCTCCTATTAATTTGCTTGACCGTCAACCTCCCTTAATTTTAGGGGAGGGTTAGTTTAAAAGATTTCTTATTCAGTTTATTTACGTTTGCTTCGTTCACGATTGGTTGGCTCAAAACTGACTTTGTCAAGTTTTTCGCTAAAATAAAATTAAGTGAAAAAACTTTAGCTGAAAATTATGGTGGCTGTTTAATTAGAAATTTTTCAAAGTCGGAGTACAGCGATGGCAAATCAAATCACGTGCTCGTCTTCCGAACGGGAATAGTTATGGATTTCGTCAACTGAGAACCAGAGGGCAAGTTCGCTTTTCGCGTCTTCTGAATTTGAAGATGCGTGAATTATGTTTTTTACAGGAATTTCTTTTTCGTCCGCGTGCGAGTAGCTAACGTGTGATAAATCTCCACGGATTGTTCCTGGAAGTGCTGACTTTGATTCGGTATCTCCGACAATTTTCCTGACATTTTCAATTGCGTCGACACCTTCAATCACGATTGCAATTACAGGGCCAGAAGTTATGAATTCGAGAAGCTTGGTTCTTACTTTTTCTCCTCTTCGTTTCGTGATATCTTCAGTGTAGTGCTTCTGTGCGAGGTCGTTGTTTGCGTGCGTTAATTTAAGTCCAACAATTTTCAAACCGCGCTGCTCAAATCTTTTTATGACTTCGCCAATAAGTCCTCTTTGGACGCCGTCGGGTTTTATTAGAATTAAAGTTTGCTCTATCATGGTAAGACACGGTAAGAAACCTAGGTTCCTTAACCTTCAACCTCCTGCTTAATTTGCTTGACCGTCAACTTCCCTTTAGTTGCGGCTTTTTTCTTTACGGGAGTTTTCTTTTCTTTTGGTTTAACTTCTTTTTCTTCAGGATTTTCGGAGACTTTTGCTTTCGGTTCTTCCTTAGTTGGTTCTTTTTGAGCTTCCACATTTTCCTTTTCAACTTTGAAAGTTTTTATTTCACACATGGAAAGAGGATAAATCTTTTTCAAAATTGTGCTAAGGTATTTCTGGATTTTGTTTTGCATGATTTCATCACAGATCAATTCTACGCTTTTGTTTTTCGCATAGTCTTGAAGTTCCTCTCGGCATTTCTCTCTCAACGCTTTTCTCACTCTTCTTGAAACTTTTTTTCTTGTTATTAGGAATGGTTTTATTCTTACTGTAGCGTCCTTACATTCTGTTGAGAATGAATCTTCGACATAGTTGGTTCCTTTTCTCATCATTCTTCTTATGAAGTAAGGCATGACTTTCAATTCCACTGGTTTTATTGTTGCCTTTTCGTTTTTGACTTCAACTTTTAATCTTAGGGTCATGCTTTTCCCTCTCAGAAGTCTTGTGAGGTCGTAGATTATTGTTTTCCCGTCGAATTCTTCGATATCGTAGCCGTACAACTGAGTTTCCTTGGCTATCAAAGGAATTCCAACATTGAAAAATTTCTGTTTTCGTTTTGCTTGTGCCATTTATTTGTAAACCTCCTTATCTCTTGCGTGGTCTGCTCCCATTTTTTCCAATAAGGCATCTTCAATATCTATCTCGCATTTATTACCTATTGCAAGAAGAGTGAACTGGAGGTCGCCTAATTCTTTTCTCAAATTTCTTTCGTCATCTTGATTTTTAGATCTTTTTTCTCCATACTTAATATTCATCGCTCTTGCTACCTCTCCCAACTCTTCTGTTATTCTCGCGAACATTGACAAGGGAGACCAATAGCCTCCCAACTCATTTATTCTTTCGTCAACTTTTTTTTGAGCTTCTTTTATTTCCATTTTTATTCTTGTAACACCTTTCCTGCTCGTTTATTTCTTCTTCCTGCTCGGTACTTTGATTTTTTACAGACGCTGCAGGTGTACATTAGGTTTGTCTTTTTTGTCGTCTTGCTTTTACGTTTGAATTTCGAAACTGCGGGTTTGGAGCCCCACTTTCCTTTGTTGCCTATCCCGTTTCCCCGACCTCTTAGTTTTGCTCTCGCAATAGAACCCCGAGTAAGCGTTCCTCTTTGGAACCCCGTTCCGACTACTTTTATTTTTTGAGAAGTTTTCTTTTTACAATAAGGACATAGCCTGTTTACTGTTTTTGGAATTTTCATAGAAACGGATGTTTCACTGGCTTTAAAAAACTTTTTATAGGGTGGTGTCGCAGTATAAAGGGAACCAAAGTTTCCCTTTATCAAACCCTCCTTTAAGTTATGGTCATGCCTGATTATGAGGGTGCCTGTCCGCTCGCCCACAAAAAAGATGCGAATTAAATTTGAAAGAGGAAAACAGAGAAAGTTTATTGACATGGTCTTAGTTGGCGTTTCTGCCCCGTCGCTGAGAGAGCTTGGAAGGAGAATTAACCTTAATTACCAAACCTTGAAGAATTATTATTCTGAACGGCGGCTTTTGTCCGAGGAACTTTTTGAAACTCTTTGTAAGATTGCAGACATGGATAAAAATAAAATCTCCTTTGAGGAAATTCCTAATAATTGGGGCCAGGTTAAGGGTGGGAAGAAGAGTAGACGAAGACTGGAAGTTAAAAGGCTTAAATAATTTGGAGAGTTCTATCTCAAAATGAAAAAGAGAAAAATTCAATGGTTGAAAAAGCCGATTCCGATGAATATAAGGCATTATAGCAAATATGGAAATATTCTCATAGATGGTGCTGAATGTATTGAAAAATCAAATATGAAAGAAACTCTTGTTTTGGATTCACCGAGGGAGAATTTTCATTTGCATATGGGATTTAGAAAATCAGTAATTACTAATGAAAGCGAGAAAAATGCAGAATGGAAGCATATTCCTTTGACTAAGAAGAGTTTTGATAAGATGTTGAAAGGAGGTGAGAAAGAAGATGGAAGAAGAACAAGAAAAATTTTACTGAGGGGAGATAATCAATCATTTGGATGAAATATTAAGAGGGAAAAACAAGGTTGGCTTGACTCTTATTTCTTCCGAGGGAAAAGCAGAATTTATCTTAATTAATAATAGAACTTTTTGTTTTAGAGTCTTAGATGTTTTTGGTCCTAATACATATAAAAATTTTGAGAAAACATTATTTGAAAG
>JAHJMH010000059.1 GCA_018821425.1 Nanobdellota archaeon | reverse complement strand
GGTTTCTTCAGAGAGCATAACCATATCCGAGCCGTCGAGAACAGCATTAGCTATATCTGTTATTTCCGATTTTTCGGGAGATTTATGTTTCACCATGGACATCAACATTTCCGTCGCAGTGATTGCGATTTTGCCCTTTTTGTTACATTTTTTGATGAGCATTTTTTGAATCATTGGAATTTTTTCGAAGGGAACATTTTCAGAAAGATCGCCTCGCGCAATCATAATTCCATCGCTTTCCTTAAGAATTGAGTCAAAGTTTCTCAAGCCTTTTTTGTTTTCTATCTTCGAAATTATTTTTACTTTTTTTGAATGTAAAAGGGAGCGTATTTTTTTTATTTGTTTTCCTGAGGAAGCGAATGAGATTGCAAGATAATCATATTCGTGAGGATTTATCCATTTAAGAAATTCGACGTTTTTTATATCTAGAAGAATTTCGACTTTCACTTTTTTCAAAATTTTTAAGAGCTTTTCAAATTCTCTTTTGTTTGTGTATTTTGTATTTATTCTTGCGATGTTCATTCCTGCCTTTTCCATCCTCTTTATGATTCTGATGTGATCGCTCGATGGGCCGATCGTTGCGATTATTTTTGTTTTGCGATTCATTTTATTTTTTTGAATTTCGCAATGAAGAATCCCTCGGTATCGTTGTCTTGAGGATAGATTCTACACGATTTTTTTACTTGAGAATCCAATTTTTTGTCTTCCCATCCGCAAATACCCTCACGACATTTAACTGGTAGTTTTATAGTTTCTATTTTTATTTCGTCTTTGAATTTTTCTAAAATGAAATCTACGACCTCTTCATTTTCTTCTGGTGCGTGAGTGCAGGTGCTGTATACGATTTCTCCGTTGAGTTTTAGAATTTCAAGTGCATTTATGAGGAGATTCTTTTGTACTCCTGAGAGTTTTTTTACAGTGTTAATGTTCCACATTTTTGAGGTCATTTTTGAGGTTCTTAATGTGCCTTCGCCGGAGCAAGGTGCGTCAATTAAAATTTTATCGAATCGAATTCCTTGGATTCCAAGACTTCTGCAAAGTGATGCTCCTTCCTTTTTTGTTATCATCGCGTTTGCGACGCCACATCTTTCCATGTTTGACGCGAGTATTTTTACTCTGCCGAGGGTTACCTCGTTAGCAATTATCGTTCCGATATTTTCCATTTTGGATGCCATTTGAGTTGTCTTACTTCCTGGAGCCGCGCATAAATCAAGAACTCTTTCTCCCGGTTTCGGAGCGAGCGCGATTACAGGGAGCATACTTGCTAGCTCTTGAACGTAATAATACCCCAAAACGTGTTCCAAACTCCTGCCGAGTTCTCCCGGATTTAATGGTTCTAGTTCCCCGCCCTCCCCCTCAAGAGTGGTAAGCTTTCCTTCAACAATCATTATTTTTGGAAAATCTTTGAATGGCTGTTTGATTTTCCAACCTTGAGATTCAAGTCGCATTTTTAATTTCTCGGGAGAAATTTTTAATGTGTTGCAACGGATTGATCGCGGCGGCTCGGTTTCAATTGATTTTATGTAATCTGGGAACTCCTTTCCAAGAAGTTTTTTCATTCTTTCTTCCAAAAGTGGTTTTAATTCAATTCTCATTTTAGCAATTGCAATGTTTTATTTTTTTTCCGAGGAAAAAGAAAGGATAGAGTATGTCGCTCACACAGCAAGGGATTATTACTGCTACGATTACTATTACAATCACTCCAATTAAATAGATTGCGCTGAATGTTGCGCTGAACGCCATTAGATAGAACAAGCTAGCGAAAACGGATAACCCCACGTGGGCGAAATGGGACATCTTTGTTATTTTTGTCGTCGCTCCAACCAAACTGCCGATTAAAGCAGAAGCAAGAATAAGAGTTGGTGCTTCAATTATTGGAAGGTGAAAAATTGTTTTTAGGTTGAACAAGTTTCCACCCATCCAAGGGAGAATGACATCGCTAAGACTTCCAATGATTATTGCTCCCGAGATTCCGACGAGTAAAGCAGGGATAAGTTTGGGTTTGTATTTATAAAAAATTCTAGTAGTAACCATTGCGGAGGCTATGATGTGTAATGGATGAAGAATTTCAAAAAGATTTTCCGAAATATTTGATTTGAAATAATATTCTACAACGAGTGCAATTCCTATCGCGATTATTGTTGCCGCTATAGTAAATGGTGCATGATGTTTCAGTTCGTGTAGAAGTTCTTTTATCATCATCTAAAAATCCCCCAGTGTCGTTTGTCTTTTTCCGTCAAGAACTTCTTTTATGTTTACATCAAAAACTTGGAAGATGTTTTCGACTGCAGGCAGAATTTGGTGTTCAAGATAATAATCTATATCATATTCTCCAGGTTCGCCGGGAAGTTTTACCCTATCTCGCACGAGCGCCTTTTTCATGCCTCGAACGCCGGCGGGCTCGGAGATGTAATATTCAATTAAACTTCCTACTGAAGAAGGCAATCCCAGGTCTTTCATTTTTCTCGCGGCTATGACATGAGGGGAAATTGCCTTGTATTCATCAAGAGGTTTCTGGAGCATAGTTTTTATTATCAAATCTTTTTTATCAACCCCTCTTTGCTTTATTTTTTTCACAATTTCTTTAACATATTTTAAGGACTGCTTCTCATTTCCATCTTCGAGAACTTGTCTTATAATATTATTTTGGACTTGACGAGCCAAGGGGCACCAATCTCTTCTGACCGTTTCGAAGCCGCGAATTTTAAGTTTACCTTTTTTGTCAATTAGAGCATACTTCTTTTTCGCACCAATTCCCCCGGCGCGTTTTGTTACCCAGATTCCTCTCTTGAAAAAACCTTCGAGTTCGAGTTCCATTATTCCAGGGAGGTCTGAGTTTAATTTTTCAAGAAACTTAAGAATCTGGGATTCTTTTCTTTTGTTCATGAGGAGGGCGATGGAATCTGTGTCGGAATAAATTGTTTTGTAACCTGCGTGGTCGATTTTGTCGATAGTTTCTTTTATGAATCTTCTGCTTATTGCCGTCGCTGCGCCGGAAGCTTCAGGACAATAATATCTTGCGCCGAAGAATCCCATGTAACCATAGGACGCGTTTGCGAGGAGCTTGTAAGCATTGCTTCTCGCTTTTTTTATTGCATCTTGGGTTTTTGATTGAGCGAGTTCTTTTTTGTATTGTTTTCTTTTCAAAACAATTTCTTTTAATAATTCAGGAAAAAATCCTGGAGTTTTCGTGAAATAAACTTTTTTATCAAGGACTTCAGCTTCAACTGAATTCTTTTCTTTTTGTTTAAGCAGAGTCGATTTTGAAAGATTGAAAGTTACTATTATACTTGGCCAAAAACTTGTAAAATCGAAGACAGATATATTTTCGTAAAGTCCGGGTATCGGTTCGAAGACGAACGCGCCGACGTATTTTTCTCTTTGTCTTCGCGAGCCGATTTCATCGTGCGTCGGTCTTTTCTCTGGAATTTCGTTGAATCTCTCTAAATTATGAATCAGGAAATCCTCAACATTTGAAGACATTCCATTCCTTGAGATGTCGAAGATTGGTTCTTGAATTACATGAGTGAAACCTAAAAGGTCCTGCCACATTTTTTCGAACAGTCCAAGGGTGAGGAAGGAATCTTGAAGGCAGTATTCATAATATTCCTCCCAGTGTTTGCTCGTTTGAATTTTTGAGGAGTGTTCAATTTTGAAATCTTTTTTTGTGTCGCCGAGAAATTCTTTTGATACTTCTTTCAGTGAGAGAGTTTCGGATTGCATGTATTGTGAGTAGGCAGTTTGTATGAATTTTAGGATGTCAATGTGAACTACTCCCGAAATTTTTGCGGTGAAACCTCCGCGAACTCCGCTTCGCGAAAATCTGGGTTGGCTTCCGTCAATGCCCAATGCCAAAGGAACTCCGAGTTTTTGAGCTCGTGCTCTCAAATATGGAAGGTCAAAACCGTCGGAGAAATAGCCAACGAGAAAATCGGGAGAAAACTCTTTGACACTTTCAACAAACTTTTCTATAAGTTCAGCTTCGTCTTTTACATATTCAACGTAATCGAGAACTGCCTTTTTGTTTCCTACTCGCCTATTCGAAACGCTTTCGGATTTCTTCCAAGTTATAACTTTTTTGAATTTTTCTCCCGAAAGAGAGACCATTAATATTTCTCCCTCGCCGATTTTTATGCCATCAGTTTCGATGTCGTACGAAAGAACTTTTGGTTTGAAATTAGGCGCCTTCTCAAGAGGAATTTCTTTCGAAGATTCAAGAACTATGCATGAGTCTACGTCAAGGTTTTCTATTCCTTGGAATTCTGCACCAGCGAATTCTCCCGAGATCTCATACCAATTTAATGGAGAAATCTTTTTCTCGATTATGTAATGGGTGACAAATCCGAGGTCGTGGCCTCTTCGACATTCTATTTCTTTGAAATCAAGTTCGCTCGCAATGCCATGAAGGTCTTTGTAATTTGTTGCGAAAATTTTCAACGCCTTGACGCTGCGACCGAGGAATTTTTTTTCATGAATTTCAACGTTCTCAACTTTTGTTTTTCTGCCTTTGATGTCAAGTTGTATCTTTTTTATTTTTTCAATTAAAGAGTTGATTTTCTCCTTGCTTAACGCCAGGGGAGATTTCAGAACTGCCCAGAGGTACACCTGACAAGTGTCTATTACACACAAGCTTTTTCCTTTGCTGTTTCTTCCAATCATCCGTATGTAGTTCTTCCCATTGAAATCGAAGTTGTCGTAATCTAATGGGATGAAGTCCGTTTTTACCATAATGTTTATAAGAATGGGCGTTATTTAAATTTTATAAAAGGATATGTTTGAGAATCATAATCTTTATATTCTTTTTTGGAGTGGTAATAGAATGAATAGCACACTAATTTCAGATAGACCAACTCGAGTAGTGGATTTAGTAGGAGAGTGTCGTGTGCCAGGAAGATATATGCCTTATGATGATTTGATTTTGGGAGGACATGGGTCAGTAAGTCCAAGAGAGAATTATGCTCGATTCAGGGAAGAGGCGAGAGACCTTTTAGCTTATTCTGTTAGTGCTAAAATGAAACTTCTTAGAAGATATTTTCCTTTGGAGATTGATGGAAAGTTGAGTGGAGCGAAGACTGGACATATTTTGGACTTCTTTAATGAAGAGATGAGAGTTGCTGTTGATGTCTTTGGACTTTAAGCAATAGACTTTTATATTTGACAAATTTTATTTCTTAATGGGTTTGAATATTAGAGATATTATTCCGCGAAAGGATTTGGAAATTTCTGATTTGAAGGGCAGGATGGTTTGCGTTGATGCATTTAATATGTTGTACCAATTTCTTTCGACGATACGGCAACCGGACGGGACGCCTTTGATGGATAATAAGAAACGTGTTACTTCGCATTTGTCTGGGATTTTTTATAGGAATGTTAATCTTATTCAGGAAGGATTGAAACTTGTTTATGTTTTCGACGGTAAGGCGCCGGATTTGAAGAGGAAGACGCATCATATAAGGAAGGAGGGAAGAGAACTTTCGGAGGAGAGGTATGAAGAAGCGAAACAGAATGAGGATTTTGGAGGAATGAAGCGTTATGGTTCGCAACTTATAAGATTGAATGATGAAATGATTGCAGAGAGCAAAGAGTTGCTTGAAGCGATGGGCGTTGCGGTTGTGCAGGCGCCGGGCGAGGGGGAAGCGGAGGCTGCATTTTTGAATAAAACAAAAGAAGATGTTTATGCGACCGTTAGTCAGGATTATGATTCTCTGCTTTTCGGGGCGACTTTGTTAGTTCGAAATTTGGGACTTGCGAAGAGAAGGAAAACTTTTTCGGGATGGGTTGAAACGAAACCCGAGATTATTGAATTGGAACGAGTTTTGAATTCTTTGGAAATAAATTTGGATCAATTGATTTGTCTTGGAATTCTCGTTGGGACGGATTATAATCCGAAAGGCATTCCCGGGATTGGACAGAAGCGGGCTTTAGATTTGGTTAAAAAATTTAAGCAACCGATTTTGATTTTTGACAGCGTCGAGGAACAAATTTTAAATCTTCCCGAGCATGAGCGTTTTGATTGGAGAGAAATTTTTGAGTTGTTTCACAAGCCGAGTGTTGTTGAATCAGAATTTAATTTTAATAAGGTTGATGAAGAAAAAATAAAGAAGATTCTTGTTGAAGAACACGATTTTTCCGAGGAGAGAGTTGAAAAGCAGTTGGAGAAGTTAAGAGAAGTTAAAGAAAAGAAAAAACAGAAAGGTTTGGGGGAATGGTTTTAGTTTCCTGACGGAAGATTTAAATAATCAACATATTTATGTTAATTATGGTAAGCATAACTTTTTCGATTCCCGAAGAAACGAGGAGAATCATGAAAGAATTTCCTGAAGTTAATTGGACTCACATAGTTCGCAGTTCCATCGAGGATCGGGCTCGGAAACTTGAGCTTAAAAAAGAGATACTTAAGAAAGTAATAACTGAAGATAAAAATGGATTTACAGATTGGTCTCTTACTGCAGGTAGTAAATTAAAAAAGGGAATTGCAAAGAGGCATAAGTTGTGATGAAGCTTGTTGTTGATGCAAATATTCTTTTTGCGTTAGCAAATCCTTCAAGTTCTGCGTCTTCTCTTGTTTCTGCTTTGACGTTAAAACTTTTTTCTCCCGATTTTGCCTTAGAGGAAATCGGAAAATATAAAAAAGAAATCTCTGAAAAATCGGGGGTTGAATTTAAATCCGTTGTTAAGTTTTTTCGAGAGAACATTATTTTCGTTAATGCTTCAGAATATTCTTCTTTGATGAATAATCTGTCTCGTGAAATCTCTGATACTAAGGATTTACCCTATCTTGCACTTGCTGTGAAATTGAACTTGTCAATTTGGTCAAACGACAAGCATTTTAAAGAACAAAAACTGATTCCTGTTTTTACAACGGCAGAGTTGGTCGAACTTATTTCGTAAAAATTGGTGGAAAGAAACAAAAAGATTTGGGGGAATGGTTTTAGGTTGAGTTTTGTCGATCGTTCTTTTTTTCCACTAACTCTGAATATCTATTAAATTGTCTATCATTCATATCCCAAGGATCTATTCTCCTTAATCCGTCCCATTCTTCCCTTTCTTCAGGAGTAAGTCGAGCCATATCTTCTTTAAATTCTTCTTCCGATAAAGTAGGTTCGTCCGATTCCCCTGTTGTGTAATTATCATCTTTGAATTCTTCCCTCATCATTTCATTTAATTTTTCTGATAGCTCTGAACCTCTTAGACTACCTACATCTTTTGGGGCAGAATCTTCTCTTCCCGCATTTTCATAAGCATCATTATTCATCGTTCTTGCAAGGTAATCAGGATCTTTAGGGGTTATATCATTTCCTAAAGATTCGATTTTTCTAAGCTCGTTGAATCTTTTTTTCTCTTCGGTAGTAAATTTCCTCTCTGCCCCTATTCGGAATAATTCATCCAGTTCTGGATCTCCATCAAAATGTTTATACTCACTCTCCAGTGTTCTTTTGAAACTAACCTTTTCACTTGGGATAACTCTCCCTTCCAAGTCCTCATTACCTTCATTAGGTTCTAGTAATGCATCAATCTCTCCTTGATTTAATATTTCCATTTGAGGAATTTTTCCTAACCTTGTTTTTCCGGGCATTTCTTTCTGACTTCTTTCACCCCTTTGGAAATCTCCTAAAGATTCATCATCTGGAATATAATTTCTTAATGCATCAAGTCCGTCGTTTACCACTTTTTCCTCGAGGCTTGGTTCATTAGCTTCCCTTTCAGATTCTCCTTCTTCTTCAGTTTTTTTTTCTAGAATGTATTCTCTATTCCCATCAAGATTGACAAGTCGATTACGCTCTTTTAATCTTAGCTTTTCTCCCCGATCCATCCTTCCTGCTAAATCTTCCCACTCTTTTTCTTGTTTTTCAGTCCATTCTTCTGTGAAGGGCTCCTCTATACTAGTTCTAGATTCTTTTATATTAAGGTAAATCTGCCTTCCGAGCTCTAGGGATCCTTTCAGATAACTCCCATCTCCCATTCCCTTTAACCTCTGACCTCCTGATTGGAGACTTTCGCCAATAATTTCTTGTACACTTTTTCTTACTTCGTTAAGACCTTTCAGATAGCTCCCGTTTCCCATAGTCTTTAATCTATCTCTGTATCCTGCGGACGTTTCCATTAAACCTCTCCCTATTTCTTGAGTTCTTTGATAGGTTCTGCTAACTAAACCTGCTGGTTTTATCGTATCTTCTACTTCTTCAAGAGATTCTTCTTCAAGCTCGCTCGTTCCATCGCTTCTTGAAAATCTTCTTAGAAGATTTTCTAACCCCTTGTTCTCAATTTTAATTTTAACGCCTCTTTCGAAAACATCATCTACCGTTTTTCCGAGCTTTACGCCTTTTTTAGCTATATAGCTCAAACCTTCAAAGCTCTTGGTTAATCCCTCTCTGGTAAATCCAATTTCTTTCTTTATATCAGACATGGTTTCTTTGCCAATCATTTTCCACCCTGTTAGGGATGCTTTTAGATACCCTTTAGCAAGACTTCCTTCGCCAAGGTCACGAATCATTTGGTTAAATCGGGCTATGTATCCAGGGGTTTTATCTGATGCTTGTGCTGTTTCAGATTCATACGCCTTTTTTCTCATATCTTTAACTGCTTGTTTCCAGTCAGGTTCTTTTTGTTTTTTCCCAGAGTATGAACTTAGTACGATTTCTCCCAATCGAACTCCTCTTACAAGCCTATTGCTCTTTTCATATTCGTTAGAACCCTCTTTAGGTTCTGAATTAAAATCTGCTTCGTAAATCCTTTTCTGTTTAATTGCTTCGTCGATTTTCTTCTACCCTTCCTGCCTTTTCTTTTCTCTTTTCTCTTTTACTACTTTATCGACTAGCTTCTTTGCGGCTCTTACTCCCTTAAAAGAATATTTGAATGGCGATATTACTGCCTTTGCAGAATATTTTAGGGAGTATTTTCCCAGGCTTTTTGCGCCGCCGAGAAACGTTTCAATTCCGTCCACTATTTTATCTGCCCTTTCATCATATCTCTTTTTATCTTCAGGCGTCAATGGCGCCGATTCTTTTCTTTCTCTTTTCTCAACTTTGTAAGGTCTTTCAGGGTCGATTAAACTATTGATTCCGGTAGCTCCTGCGCCGAGAGCGGCTCCTCCGAGAAGTAATGCCCCCAATCCCCCAAATCCGAGGGTTGCTACTCCAAGCCCAGCTATGCCAATAGATGTTGCTGTTTTTAATGATTCTCTTGGATTGTACATGCTAAATAATAGAATTAAAAGTATATAAATGTTTTGTTTGTTGTCACGAAAGAGGGGTTATAACTAAGGAGCTATATTAAATCCACCTTGATTTGCCATATCTAGGATTTTTCGTATTTGTTTTGCTGCTGACTTCCTTGTTGGTTTTGGAAGAGTTTGGTCAGTATAGATTGCTTTTTGCTGATTGTATGCAAGCTGTAATTTTGCTTGCATTCTGGCTCTCTTGGCTAATGCATCTGCATCTCTTCTCGCGTTCTCAGTGCGTGCTTCATCTTCTGCTTTGCTTTTGGAAAAGACTCTTCCTGCTACAACATTTTGGCCGGTTTCCTTAATTTTCCCACCAACTTTCTTCCCGAGCATTCCTACGACAGCGAGGACGATTCCGACGAGGATTATTATCCCATTTCCAAGGAAGAAGCCTAAAACTAACGCGACGATTCCCGCAAGAGTGAATACCCACATTGGTCTCCTTGTTGCTATTCCTCCCGCCACTGCCCGCGCT
>JAHJMH010000058.1 GCA_018821425.1 Nanobdellota archaeon | reverse complement strand
CTTCTCGCTCCCCAACTCAAACTCATCCAGAACAGAAAAGTTCTCCTTAATAAAATCAAATATCCATTTCCTACCTACATTAAATTTCTTTCTTTTATTCATACTCTCAGTAGCAAAACTCAAAACAATTCTTTCGCAGCAAGGAGAAATTTCAGAAATCAACTTCTTTGAATAATCTTTTTCCATCATCTCTAAGGAATCAAGAACCTTAAATAAAAAAACAACCCTTGGAACATTTTGTTCCTTCAACAAAATCTTAACTTTTTCAGATTCAAACAAACTCAGGTGAATTGCCCTCGCACAAAGTTTATTCTTCTTGAAGAAAGCATTCATGAGGTCAACAAGCTGCCCAACACTTTCCACAGCCATATAGGAAACATTAAAACCTGCTTCTCCAAAATAAGAGTAGCCAAAACCATTAACGCCTGCTCCGAGGTCAACAACACTAATTTTTCCTTTAAAATCTCCTAAAACTCTCTTGTAAATCTTTTCATAAAATCCCATTCTTTCACGCGTGGAAAGATGTTTCCTCAAAATCCATTCAAAACTTTTGTCCTTTGGACTCAAAAGTTTTCTACTCGTGAACGCTCCAAAAACTTTATGCAGCAACTCTCGAGTCAGCCGCACCTTTTCTTCGTCGGAAACCTCGCGTTTTTCAAAATGTAAAAACGCCCTCTCAACATCCTCCCAAGCCAACTTGGAAAAATCCTTTTTTTCCATTACTTTTTTTATAATTTCTTTTTTGTTCATTTTATCTCCGACTAACCCACCCGTTATCTTTTATATAAAACCTAAGTTTCTTCGGCAAATCATTTCGAATACCAATTCTAAAATCTTCGCAAACATCCAAATTCATCCCGTCATCTTCTACCCAAATTTTATCTCCTTCACAAACACTTTTCTTATGTAAATCCTTTTTTATTTTTAATGACTTTGTCAATAACCCCGGACCTTTTGTATTTCCTTCAAAATTCATCGGTTCCAATGCCCTAATTAAAACTGCCTCTGCCATTCCAGTTTTGTTTGTTACAAAATTAACCAACCAATTATTATGAATTCCATAGACAAGAATCGTTCCAGCGTCCATAAGCATCGTTCGCCTCAAATCTCCATTCTGCACCGCACGCGACGCCGGATCCTCCGAACCAAAATAAGCTTCTGTTTCAACAATTCTCGCGCGAAACTCTTTCCCGTTAATTTTCCGAACAATAATTTTTCCCAATAATTCTCGTGCCACAAATTCCGCATCTCTCAAAAAAAATTCTTTATCTATTTTGCGCGCCTTCATAAATCTTTTAAGCCTCTTATCTTTAAAATATATACCTCAATTAGCTCTAAGCAGTATCTCAAGGGAAAGTTGACGCGGTTAAGTCGCGCCGAAGTAGGTTGTCTCAGTCTTGAGTACTATATTAAGGGAAAGTTGACGGTCAAGAAAACTGTAGGTTGTCTTACCATGGCTTCAACAAATCAATCACCGCAATACCAAAAGGCCGCATCCATGTTTCTCATAGCAGGGACTGATAAAGAACGGCTCCACTGTCTTGAAGAAATGATTAGAGAGTGTCCAAAACACAAAAGCAGCGAGAAGATGCTAGCAAACCTTAAAACTCGATATAAAAAATTAAAAGAAAGATCAGAGAGAATAAAAAAATCTGGAAAATCTGGGGGGAGCAAGCATACAATCAGAAAAGAAGATATGCAAGCCGCAATTGTCGGATTTACAAACACTGGAAAATCTTCCCTCCTTTCATTATTGACTAATGTTTCTCCAGAAATCACGCCCTATGATTTCACGACAAAAATCCCCCTAGTAGGAATGATGCCTTTCTCGAGTATGCAAATTCAGATGATAGAAGTTCCAGCAATCAACTCAGAATATTACGATCGCGGAATTGTGAATACTGCCGACGTCATTCTGGTCTTAGTAACGGACATTTCACAAATTAAAGAAGTGATGTCCCAACTCGACAAAGCTCTCGGAAAAAAATTAATAATTTTCAATACAAAAAATTCAACAGATAACAGAAAACTTGAAGCAACACTTAAATCAAAAAAATATAATTTTACAATGCTCAATTTGAAATCTCCAGGAAATCTAGAAAATCTAAAGGAAAGGATATTTCACAGCTTCGATAAAATAAGGGTTTTCACAAAGGAGCCAGGAAGCAAAAAATCTGAAAGAGCAATGATATTGGAAGTAAAATCTACCATAAAAGATATTGCTAAAAAAATCCTGAAAAATCCCAACATGATTAAAGAAACGAAAATCTGGGGTCCAAGTTCAAAATTCGCCGGCCAAATAGTCGGATTGAGCCATGAATTAAAAGATATGGACACTGTAGAATTCAAAACTCGTTAAGAATAAGCTGCTTTGTACAATTCATGAATTTTTTTATCTTGTCTAAAAACTTCTAAAAGAAGATTAATTTCTTTCGCAACGGCATTCTTCAAATCTAGGGGGTGAATCTTTTTTGCTAAAACGTCTTTTTCAAGTTCCTCGTAACTTCCATAAGACAGATTTCCCCCATATTTTTCAGGTCGTTCAATTAGTAATTTTTCGTCATTATCTCCTTTGATGACCAAAATAAGATATTTCAAAATATCCATTAATCCGTTTTCTGGATTGCCTTCAGCAAAATCTGCCGCATTTATTTTCTTGATAACAGTTTTTTCATCATTAAGTAAATCAATCTTCGAAGATTCAACACTTGAACTCATTTGTTTTCCCACAAGCCCACGAATCATAG
>JAHJMH010000057.1 GCA_018821425.1 Nanobdellota archaeon | reverse complement strand
GTCGGAGATGAAACTGAAAAGATAAAAAATTTGAATTTAGGAGAAAAAGAAGAAACTATCTCTGACGGTATATGTGCAGAATGTGGGGAAAGAGCTTCTCTTTATAGGGGGGAAAACGGGGAATTAGTTTGCTCTTCCTGTATAGCCTTAATTTAAATTAGACAGTTTGAGGAAGATATCTTTTATCCTCAAATAATCCTATCTCTTGAAGTCCTTCTTCTGTTCTTGCCTGGTATTCCAAAAGAGAAGTTGAATCTATATCTCCTTCAATGTGAATTTCTTTAAGGTCAGGGTCATACCTCAAATATCTTTTTATCTTAATTAGTTCTTGATTTCCCCACCCCTTCCCATCTTCTTGAATTCCTTTAACAATTACATTGGGCTTAATTATTGCTGCAAGTCTTGTTGTTGGACCGACATCTTCAGGATTATCTGGATTCCCAACATAAGGATAAACCGTAGCATGATCTACTGCGTCTATAGCAGAGACATAGAGTGCTCTTACGTGTTCAGTGTAATAAGGTCTTGGGACTAGTAGAGAACTTTTATCTTTCTTGCGTAACACTGCTCTATCGTGATTTGTCACATTAACAAAAAGAATATCTCCTAATTCCTTGCATGCTCTCAAAAATTCAATGTGGATCAGATGAGCTTGTCCCGCATCAAAAGTGCCTCCAGCCAAAACAATGCGCCTTCCACTATCTCTAATTTCTTTAGCAATTTCCTCAAGTTCTTTTCTATTTTCCTTAAAAGGATAATACAATTTTCCCATCTCTTTTTCATGCTTTTCCACTATAAAAATTTTTATATATCTGAGTATATAGCCCATCCCGCGAACTTTCGCGAACGAAGAATATTTAAATCAGTTTTATCTTTAAAATAAAAGGGGATTGTAAAAAACGAAACATGTCAGAAAAAGATACCGTATTTTCAAGTAAGATAAAATATAATGGAATTCTTTCATTCAAAGATTTCTATAAATTCTGTTACGATTGGCTAAAAGAAGAAACAGAGTTGGATATGATTGAAGACAGCTACAACGAGAAAATTTCGGGAGATACGAAGGAGATTAGAATCAAATGGTCAGGTGACAGGAAAATAACAGATTACTTTAGATTTGATATAAAGGTTGAATTCATAATTCTCGGTCTCAAAAATGTTGAAATTTCTCAAGGCGGAGCAAAAATAAAAACGAATCAGGGTTCTGTTGAGATGAGTGTCAAGGGAGTTTTAGTGAGCGACTTCCAAGGAAGATTCGACACAAGCGGATTCAATAAATGGATGCGCGGAGTTTATGAAAAGTGGATTATCTCTTCAAGAGTTGCGCAATTTACGGATAAAATTGCCGGCGACTGCGACGAATTTTTGAGCCAGGCGAAAGCGTATTTGGATTTAGAAGGGAAGAAATAATTAATCTCTCAAGGGTAATTTAGTTTGAGCAGAATAAGCTTCAAACATTCTTACAATACTTTCAATTTTTGATTTATCTCCTTCTAAAAGTCGGTCTCGTAGCAGTTGTGCTGAAGAAACATAACTTAGTCCCATATGAACATTTGAGATTATTTCTCTACCTCTCATTTCCACGATAGTCATCAAATTACTAAACTCAAAATAAGCAATCATATATTCTCCCCTCTCAACAAGGGGCTTTACAGTCTTTTTATAACCATTTCTTAAGATATTCATTTCTTCGTGTAATTCCATACAATTATTATAAAAATATTTCTTTAAAAATGTAGTGATTTCATAAAAATCCTTTAAAGTTACAATCTAAGTATAGACCTTTAAGTTAACAATGTTCAACTACCGAAATCCTTAAATAGAAATTCTCTTTTCAAATCCTATGTCTTTTAGAAAAAACCATTCACTGAAATTATTTTTAATTACTGCCTTGTTTCTATTAGTGCTTCTTCCTTTCGTCTCGTCGGAAAATGTCACAGTCACGAGGCGGAGTTCTGGAGAAGTTCTCGTCGTAAACACTGACAGCGCCGTGACTTTAGACCTCAAACTTTTCAACAGCGGACCCGAAGCGACTTTTGAACTTTACAATCTTCTCGGATTTACAATGGAACCAAACAACATTTACATGAGTGCAGGTTCTACGACAAATGTTGAACTAAAACTAACTCCTTTAGGAACCATAAATGAAAGAGGATATTACACAATGTCATATTACATCAAACGAAGCGACACTGAGCAAGAACAGCACACGCTGACTTTCAAAATAATAGAATTGAAAGACGCGTTCTCAATCGGCGCGGGCTACCTTGACCCCCAATCCACTGAGGTTGAAGTTTTCATAAAAAACAAAGAAAACGTTGAATTCGGAAACGCAAGCGCAAAGTTCACCTCGCCTTTCTTTAACTTTGAAAAAGTTTTCACACTCGAGCCTTACGAAACGAAAACTTTTGACATTCCGATTGACCGAGAAATATTGAAGGGCATGACCGCGGGATTTTATACAATAACTTCTGAAGTGACAATCGGCGACGAGAAAGCGTCGGTTGAAGGCGTCGTCAAGTTCATGGAAAAGGACATCGTCACGACGACAAAAAGCGAATTCGGATTCCTTATTAATACGCAAGTAATTGAAAAGTCAAATGAAGGGAATGTTGTCCAGAAAACTGAAACCGTAATTAGTAAAAATGTTATTCCACGACTTTTCACAAGTTTCAGCCCCGAGCCGGACATGGTTGAACGCGACGGCGCAAACGTATATTACACATGGATCAGCGAAATAAATCCCGGCGAGGTCATTCAGATAAAAGTCAAAACTAACTGGCTGTTCCCATTCATGATTATATTTTTCCTTGCGATTATAGTTTTCATAACAAGAAAATACACTGAAACAAGTTTAGTTTTGAGGAAAAGAGTTTCTTTCGTGCACGCGAAAGGCGGCGAGTTCGCGCTAAAAGTCACAGTGTTCATCAGCTCAAAGAAATATCTCGAAAGAATTAACATAATTGACAGGTTGCCTCCTTTGGTTGACGTTTATGAAAGATTCGGCGGCGAGCAGCCTTCAAAGATTGACAAGAAAAACAAAAAGATTGAATGGAACTTCGAGAAGCTTGAAGCTGGAGAAATGAGAACAATCTCTTATGTAATATATTCGAAGGTCGGAA
This sequence comes from Nanobdellota archaeon, assembly GCA_018821425.1. Lineage (GTDB taxonomy): Archaea > Nanobdellota > Nanobdellia > Pacearchaeales > GW2011-AR1 > ASMP01. The sequence continues at coordinate 154 of JAHJMH010000057.1, read as the reverse complement.
TTGTCGGCCGATTCGCGCTACCGCCAGCGACGGCGATTTACGAGCAAGAAGGCAAGATACAGGAATCCGAATCAAACAGAGCATTTTTCGTTACAGAACAAAGGGTCAGAAAGTCAGAGAACGACGAATGATTATTTTTTTCAATAGAATAAAT
>JAHJMH010000056.1 GCA_018821425.1 Nanobdellota archaeon | reverse complement strand
TGAATTAAGAAAAAAAGGTTTTACTGGTAAATTCGTCGCCGTAAAAAACCAAAAACCTGTAGCTTCCGATAAAAATATACTCTTCTGATTGTTTCAACTAGGAGTGTTATTAATATAAGTCCAACGATTAAAATGGCATTCCGGCTGCTGCACCCACTGCTTTCGGAATCAAATCTCCGCCCAACAACTTCCACACCAAGAACGCGGGCCATACAATAGCTTTCAAAACTCCAATAATGGTGCCCCAAATTCCTGTCGTCGTTTGAATGTAATAAACAAGCGCACCGATAAATCCGACTCCGTAAATTCCGCAGCCAGGAGCACACTTCATTGTATTACATCCCAATTTCACTTTCTTCACACTCTTTCTTTTTTTCTTTGGCATGATTTGTAAAAGTTTTATTATTTTATAAATCTATTGTCGTGGTTTGTAAAAGTTATTCTTGAGTAGTACGTTCTCAAAGCACAATATTTATAAATAATTTTTTCATGAATATATTATGAAAAGAGGTTGTTCTTTCTATAGAAATGTTTAAAAATTCTTATATCAATAAAAATTTAGCCCGTAAGGAAAAAGAGTTCTAAAATAAAATGGAAAATCAAGAAATACAAATGCTCTCAAATTTTGAGAAAGATAGCGAGTGGTTTTATGATCACATGGATGAATTAAGAAAAAAAGGTTTTACTGGTAAATTCGTCGCCGTAAAAAACCAAAAACCTGTAGCTTCCGATAAAAATATAGACAAGGTCATAGGAGAACTAGATAAACAGGGGGAGAACCCATCATTTTTATTCATAGAATTTGTCCATCCTGAGGGATATGTTCTTCTGTTGTAAAAAATATAAAAATGGTGAGAATTCCAGTAGAAATATATTACTTCGCAGGAGGGTTGAGACCCATGTTAAGTGTAGTTTTAAGATTAGATAATCCAAACATCTTCTTGCCTATTAAAGCAATAATAGACACTGGAAGTCCAACTACTATGATTGGAATGTCTGATATGAAAAGGATGAGACTTTCTAAGATTAAATTGAATCAGATAAATGGTAAAAGAGGTGAAGTCAATATCGGAGGAGGAAAAGTGCAAACAATTAAGTTGGAAGGAATGGAAATAAGCATAGGTAATTATGCAAAATTGAAATTAGATGTTCAATTTCCGATAAGGGGGGAAGATGCAAATCAACCCAGTTTATTAGGGGTAGATTTTCTTGAAAAGATAAAAGCTAAATTTTATTTTAATCCTAGCAAGAAAGAATCTTATATTGAAATCGGAGATAGCCAATAATTAGTTCCTCTTTCACTTTGTGCTATGTGCTGGGTATTCATCTAAATTTTAAAAGCATTTTCAATCTGTCTAAAAATTTCCAGAAAATATCAAAATAAAAAAAACGTAAAGGAGACTCCGCGCCCTAGGATTAAAATCCTTTTGGTTTGTGTGTTCAAAATAAATACATTGAGGCTTTTAGTAGTTGTAAGCTGAAACAGTCGCCGAAGCTTCTGTCTTACACTCCAACTCTATCAACGTCGTCTTCTACGACGGCCTTCGTTGTCTCGTTTTGCGGGTGGCTTCGAGCTTAGATGCATTCAGCTCTTATCCACACAATGCGTAGCTATGCAGCCTGCCATATGACAACTGCTCACCAGAGGCATCCGAGCTCCGTTCCTCTCGTACTAGAAGCTCGTTCCACTCAGACAACAACACACCTAGTAGATATCATACAAACTGTCTCGCAACGTTCTTAACCCAGCTAACGATACCTTTTAATGCGTGAACTCCGACACCCTTGCACGCTTCTGCACGCGCAGGATAGGTAGAGCCGACAGCGATGTACCAAACCGCCCCGTCAATATGGACTATCGGGGGCGACAAGCCTGTTATCCTTGGGGTAACTTTTCTATCAGACACGGCTTCTATTAAAAAAGCACGTGGGTTCACTAGGCCAATCTTTCGATCATGCATTTCTTGCTTTTCAAAATGCATTCAGACAAACTTTTGCCCTCGCACTCAACTCCAGATTTCCAAGCTGGATGAGTTTGTCTTTGGGTCCTATCGATATTTTTTCGACAGGGCACCGCCCCAGTCAAACTGCCCGCCTGATGCTGTCCTATAAATAGTAAGCAAATTTAATCAAAGTGAGTAGTATTACAAGTTCGCTCCATTGCCACCGAAATGACAAC
>JAHJMH010000014.1 GCA_018821425.1 Nanobdellota archaeon | reverse complement strand
TATTCTTTGATATTAAAAGAGGAAAATGGTTACGAAAAAAAGTTTTGGTTTTGGAAGGCTTCAGATTAATATGACTAATCGATGGCTTTATACTTTGATTACATTATTTGCTGTGGTAGTTCTTGGTGTTGGAGTTTATGCTCTTAGTGCGGGCGAGACTCCGAATCCGGGACATAACATTGCTCAGGTTGGTCCGCCAACTGGTTGTCTTGCTGGTGAGGTTTTATCGTTCACTGGAAGTGCATGGGATTGTATCGCTGCGGGCAGTGGTGGAGGTTTGTGGTCGCTGAGCGGTTCTGATATTTATTATACTGCTGGAAAAGTCGGGATTGGGACGACGAGTCCAACTGCAGAACTACATATCGTGGGGAGCGGGATTACAGTGGAGTCTGTTTCTCCTTTGATACAGTTTAAGTCGCCTGCTCTTAACAATATTTGGGCGCTCCAGAATTGGGGAAATTTTTATTTTTTTGAAGATGCTGTCCTAAGGATGACTCTTGCTCAGGGGGGTAATGTTGGAATCGGAACTGCAGCGGGTGTAACTCCTTCTGCGAAGTTGGAAGTTAATGGGAATATAATTGCGAGTGTTCCAACGGCGAGCAATCATGTTGCGACGAAAGGATATGTTGATGCGGCTGTTGGCGGAGGTAGTGTATGTCCGAATATTGGTACCAAAGTTGATGCACTTTTCTTTTCTGCGGCTGCATATAGATGTAAAAGTGGTGGAACTACTGCCGGACTACCTCAAGGACAGAAGGGTAAGCTTCCAACATCAGAAGAATTAGCGTCTTGTTTTATGAATTATGAAACATCAGGTGATTATGTATGGACGAGTACTCCTGGAACAAGTAGTGGGACATATATAACGCTGACATTAGGTCCCGGTGCAGCAGGTAATTGGCAATCAGTGTCTTATGGCTCTACTTACACGAGAAAATTCTATTGTGTTTATTGAACCCTCTTTTACTTTTGGAGATTATTTTAAATAGTGCTTGGACTTTTTTGTGACAAGTAAGATGGCGAAATTTGAGTTAAGGGTAAAATATATTTTCTTTTTTCTTTTGCTTGCTATTTTCCTTACATTTGTTTTCCACTTTTCTTTAACAGGTTCTTTTTTCTCTTCTCAAGATATGGGTATTTCATATAACAAGACTTGTGTAACTAATGTGGGGGAAGAGATTATTAGAGGGAATTCTCTGTCGGGATTTATTGAGGATGGCGAGAGTGTCAGAGTTCTTTTTGGCTATTACGATTGTAACACGCCAAATAGAAATGATTTAATTATCTACTCTCATTCGGGAAGAGAAGACCCTCTTATCAAGATTGTTCGGGGAGTTCCCGGAGATTTTCTTGGATTCTTGGAAACGGATAATGGTTGGAATATTTTGATTAATGATAAAATCTTGAGAAATTCGGAAGGCAATTTGTATGCTATTAACAAACAAAGATATAAAATGTTATCCTTATATGAAGGAGTAATCCCCGACGGTGCATATCTGATATTAGGGAATTTGGTAACAGGTACATTGGATTCAACTCAGTATGGATTGGTGAGTGTGGCAAGTATAATCGGGAAGGCGGAGAAGATTATTCCAGATTGAGGCTATTTTAATATTGATTTATCTAACCTTACTTCCTTCTTCAACTTCAGATTCAGGAGAAATAATTTTAATACTTTTCGTTTCGCCGTTTTCGTCTTCGTTGATTGCTGCGAGAATCATGCCTTGACTTTCTATTCCTTTTAGTTTTTTTGGTTCGAGGTTTGCCAGTACAAGACATTTTTTCCCTTTTAGCTCTTCTTGGCTGTAATGCTGCTTTAATCCCGCGACGATGGTTCTTTTCCCAATCTCCTTGCCTAAGTCAACTGTTAAATTATATAATTTATCTGCGTTTTCTATCGATTCTGCGTCGAGAATTTTTCCGACTCTTATGTCAAGATTCTCCCAGTCTGAGAAAGGTATTGTTTCTTTTTTCATCTTTTTTTGAGGGACGGGTTATTTTTAAATTTTCGCACTATTTGTAAATCTGTTTTGCCTATTCTGGATTTGTCCCGTCCACCCGCCCTGAAGATGTCGCGCGAATTGATAT
>JAHJMH010000055.1 GCA_018821425.1 Nanobdellota archaeon | reverse complement strand
TTACTAATTTTTAGTTTCTGATGTTGAGAAAAATTGAATGTTTCACCGAAGTGAATATGATTTGTGAATGAAAAATAACAATCTATGATTTATAATCTAGACCTAATCATACCAATTTCTAAGAGCTTAAAACCCATAACGTCCAATTTCAATTACGCCCATAATTAGCATGTAAATAGTTAATAAAATCTCAGCCGAAGAAAGTACGAGAGCAGTAACAGCTAATTTCTTCTCACCATACTTCTTCAAATGGATAATCGAGATAATGAACACAAAGATTACAACAGGGAAAACTAAAAGACTAGCTATCGAGCCTACCCAATTTCCAAGAAAACTTAACAAAAAAAGTCCAATCATAATCCAAAAGCTAATCTTAAGACTTTCGTGAATAAACTCTCCCATCCCTCCTAGAGGATACCTCCCTATTTAAATCCTGCCATATCAATTTCCCAACATTAGAAACATATTACTAATTTTAAACCGAGCGCCGCCAAAGTATCGATATTGTCTTTAGGAGATTAACTTTGATGAGAGTCATGCTCGCACTCCGCGCTCACGATTGATATTAACTTCAAAATCGGCTTCGCCAGATTTTTCCGTTATAAAACAATTAAGCCCAGACACCCAAAGTGATTTTACCTTGTTAACCTGGCGCGCCAGCGCCTTCAAATCATCGCGGAGTGAAACGGAGCGTAAATTAAAAGGAGGGGTTAGTGTACGTGCCCGTCGGCGTTCGAGACAGGTAGCCCCTCAAAGCGGAGCCGAAGGCGGAGCGTAAATAATCTTAGAAAAAATCAAACCCCAAATCCTTCTGCAGGACTCATGATTTCAGCCTCATCGCCTTTAACTTTGAAAACTCTTCTCGGTTTCACCGGCGCGTCATCAATCTCGCCAGTCCACCATTCCAAATCAGGAACTTCAACTTTAAGTCCACGCGCTTTAACATATTCACGCGCTAAAAGATAATAGATAATTCCAATGCTTCTCGGGCTTTTATTATTTCCAAGAATTATTTTGCTCGCGCCCTTAGAAAAGTTATTCGTGTCGCAAATCATCAAAACTTTCTTATGAACTTTCAAAGTATCATTAAGCGCATTCTTGTCAATCCATTGGTCTGTTACCACCGTAAGTTCGTTTTCAAAAAAATCAGGCAGTGCTTTGTTTGTCAAGATTCCTGCAGGATATTTTTTAGTGAAAACTTTAACTCCGGTAATCTCGCCGAACTTTTTAATTGCTCGCCATCCAGACTCTCTCTTACATACAACAACAACATCTTCAGGAGCAAACCCATTCAAGTATTCAATTCCCTCTCGAAGTTTTTCATCAATTAAATCAGTGTTGAAAATTGCAAGTCCGTCGGCCCTTCGTCTGTAAACAAATTTCTTCATGTCCGGCGTCACAACTTTTGTTCCAAGATAAATCCCTGATTTAACATATTCTTCAAGTGGAATAAGCATGTTCTTCTTTTTTATTTTAACTTGCTCTTTCAAATCTTCAGAACTAATCTCTGTGGAAGAAACTTTCTCTTTCAATTTCTTCACTCTTTCTAAAAGAGCTTTCTTTTTCTCGGCTATACTTTTCTCTCCAGTCGTTGATTCGGACTCCGCCCCCTCTTCCAATTTCTTCTTTGAGACTTTCTTAGCTTTTGGTTTTATTCCAATTTTCTCTTCAACTTTTTCTACAATTTCTTCAATGGCTTCTTCGCCTGCTTCAACAACTTCTTTGATATTATCAATTACTCCAACCATAGCAATTCACGGCGGGTTTAGTTTTTAAAGGTTTCTTCAATGTCGGAGGCTTTTTTCAATCTCCACCAATCGCTTTATTTTTGATTCCCTTTCCTTCCCGGTTATCCCGCATTTAAGAAAATCCGCGCCGAAGCCGAACGCCAAATCCGCCAGAATGTTTTCGTCCGTTTCCCCGCTTCTATGCGAAAAAATAATTTTTATTCCTTTCTTCTTTGCCAACTCGCAAACTCCTTGGACCTCAATCAACGAACCGTTCTGATTCGGTTTTACTATCAAAGCAGTTATACTCTTTTCATCAATAGCCTTTTTTACTCGTTTATAATTTGTAACCGTGAGGTCGTCTCCAACAATTAACGTTTTGGGAAACTTTTTGACCAACGCAGAAAAACTCTCAAAGTCCTCTTCCCCAAAAGGGTCTTCGATATAAAGGAGATTAAAATTTTTAATCAAATTTGAAATGTAAAACAATTGTTCTTCCCCCGTTCTACTAAGCATCGGATTCAGATAGTGATATTTCTTTCTCTTCAAAAATGAAGAAGCCGCCACATCAACCCCCAAATTAACTTTTATTTTTCTCGAATCTCTCATGTTTGTCCGCACATCGCTCAAAACTTCCAAAACTCTTTTGTCATCTAAGGAAGTCTGCCATGCATCTTCATCATTTTTCTTTTTATCAAAATTTTCATCAACCTGACCCAAAATAATTTCCGCGTCAACTTTTCCGTCTTTGTTTGTATTAGAACCATTTAAGATTTCTCTTGTGTCGGGAATCAAAAGAAATTCTTGAAAATCAGGTTTCTTTTTTCCCTGCGAATGTTTTCCCCCGCCCATGCAATTCCCGACGAGCCTTGGAAACTTTCGTGCCCCGTCGACGTTTATCAATTGCCAAACTTGTTTCTTTTTTTCCTTCGCCAACGCCTTAAGAATCGCAGACTCTAACGCAAAAAGAGTATTCGCTCCAACATGCCGGTCAACAATATCTTCCACCCGCCTTAAATCAGAAAATTCATCTATAATTTCTTCAGAAAAATAATCACTGAATTTTTTCAAAGTCTCTATGTCCCCCTGAAGACTTTTCATGTAAGGTTTTGCCTCATATTTACCCGTCGATTTTCCATTCGGTGCCGAAGCAGAAAACTTTCCCACGTTAGTATCAATAGAAACAAGAATTGTTCTTTCTTTGCGCGAATCAGAAATCCCCCGAGCCGACACGCTCTTTATCACAACCATAAAATAGAAAAATGCTTTTGGTATATAAAGTTAATTACAAATCACTCATCATCACTGCCATCGCCATCAGAATTTCCATCATCCTCTTCTTCAGGATTAACAAGCCCCATTATTTCTCCTTCCTTTGCGATTTCTTCTTCTTCCTCAGCATTTCTCCTCTCTATCTTCTCTTCGCTAACTTTCTGCTCTTTCACTCTCTTCAACCTTTCATCTTTTCTTTTAGGGAATGGTCTCTTAACTGAAATTGGTAAAACTCCCGATTCAAATTCAATCTCTGCAATTTTGAGTGCATCAAATTTCACCTTCTCTAAATCTTCTTGGTTTATTTTTATCAAAAGCGGAGCATTCATTGCGATTTGCAAAGCCCGCGCTCCAAGTATTCGCGCGACTTCGTACTTACTGAATCCTTCCATTTCCGCAGACTCCAAATTTATTTTTTCTCCATGATTACTTCAAAAATTTCTCTATCTTTGAAAAGACATTTTTCTTTGATTCTTTTGAAAGTTCTAACACCTTATTCATTTCTTCAATACTTATTTCTTTTGCATCCCCTTTTTGCATTGAGAATATTGTTCCCTCAGCGGTCCCCCCAATAACTACTCTCGCTTCGCAAGCATCTTCTTCTTCTTGAGTCGGGTCCACAATCAAACTCTTTCCTATCTTGTAGATTGTTGTAACAATTGGAATTTCTTTCGAAAGCGGAACGCTCACATCTGTGTGCTCGTCATAAATGACCTTCCCCGTTTCCTCATCGTACTTTGGAAACTTCGCAGTTTTAAGCGCTGCCAAAGCACCGATTCCAGCAGCATCCACAAGGTTCCCGTCGGCGTTTATTGAATAGATATCTACAAAAATAGACCAAACTTTTTCTCCTTCTTTTATGCAAAGTTTTTCAAAGTCCACGAACTTGCTTTCCCTTATCGCCCGGTCGATAAGTCTTCCGAGTTCAATCGCAGGGAATTTCGGCGGACCACTTTCAAATCTTGAAGAGCTTAATGGAAGAAGTTCTGAAGTCACCATAAGATTACCTTTGTTTGGCGAATCCGGATACGGCGCGGCAACATCCATTTTTATTCCAACAAGAACCTCAGTCTTTCCTATTCTAACTCGAGCAGATCCCTCGGCCTTTTTGGAAATTCCAGTCTCAATTGAAATTTCTCGGAACTCATTCAGCTTCCTACCATCAAATCTTTTCCCGCTTGAAAGATATTCGTCTATTCTATTTGCAGTTACTCTTGGTGTTTTCATTTTTTATTTAAGTCTACAGACCCCTTTAATGCTTTCTTTTGAACTTCATAAATTTCCTTGGTTGCCTTTCGGGCAAGTTCAATTGCTTGCTTCAATTCTTCTCCGTTGATTTTCCCATCAAGTTGAATATGCGTTATTTCTCCGTCTTGAGTCATTGTAATTGGAATGTCCGTCGCGCCCTCGCCCTCTTCCCAATCCTCTTCGTTCTTATCCACATCAACAACGAGTTGCTTGTCAAGTTTTCCGATTGAAACGCTTGAGATCATTCCTTTCATTGGAATTCCGGCGTGCGCCAAAGCCAATGCCGCGGCGTTAATTCCCGCACATCTTGTTGAAGCATCTGCTTGGATAATATGGATGTAAACATCCACGACCATGCTAGGATATCTTTTTATCATAAGTGCTGGCTCAAGCGACCATTCAGTTATTTTACTAATCTCTGTGCTTCTTCTGCTTGGTCCAGGTCTTATTCTATCTGAAACAGAAAAACTAAGCATATTATAATTACATCTCAAAGTTCCCTTTTCCGGATTTTGCGAGTGCTGAGGGTGCATTTTTCCAGGACCATAAACTGCGGCAATAGCAACGGTATTCCCGAAAGAGAACATTGCGCTTCCGTCGGCATTTGGAACAACTCCGACTTCAGCTTTCATTGGTCTCATTTCTTCAACTCCTCTTCCATCTGTTCGTTTGAATGTTCCTTCTGCCATTACTTATTCCCTCCTTTCTCATTTTTAAACCATTCCTCAACCTCTTCAGTCAATCCTGAGATGAACGATTTTTCAGTTATGAAATTTATAACCTTCTTAACAAGAAGCTCGTCTTCAATATTTTTTCCTAAAATCCAGATTAAACCATTCTGACCTACGGTGATGTTGCATCCAGAGTTATCTTTTATCAAGTTAATCATGCTACCTTCTTTTCCTATCACTCTTGGAACTTTGTTTGGATTTATTTTTATAACCAAACCATCATCAATTCTTTCTAAACCGCGCGATTTTATTGTTAAATCAATTCCCCTCGTGTTCACACCGATTATTTTCGCGACGACCATGTCACCGATGTCAAGAACTTCACTAAGACCTTCCTTACTTACATACTTTGGAACTTCTTGCAACGGAAGGAACGCGTCATCAGCAGCGTCAATACTTATCACCCATCCGTAAAATGTTATGTTTTCAACTTTTCCTATAACGACGTTTCCGATTCGCGGTTGATAAACTCCTGAAAGTGCGATGACTTTGACTAAATGATTTGATTCTTCTGCAAGGCCATATCTAAGGGCGACAATCTCGCTACCGTTCTTCTCCGTTCCTTCTCCTGGAAGATATTCTTCTCCAGCTACAATAAGCTCCCCTGGAATTACAATTTTTCGTTCCATTCCTTCTGTCATTTTATTCATCTTTAATTTCCTCAGTGATTGCTGAACCGTGTGTCAGCGAATTTATCTTGTCGTAAAAAGAAAAGAGTTGAGCTCCCGAAGGAACCGACGCGACGACTTCAAGGTCGCCGTTATCTAGCCATTTTTCATTTTCCTTGACCGGATTTATGACTCCATAAACTTTCCCTGTATGAATCGCGGGAATCACTATTTTTATTCTTTTCGTTTCAAGTTTTATTGGAATAACTTTGCTCAACTGTGCAACAATGTCCTTAATTTGGCTGTCAATTGGGACATTTTTAATCTGGACATGAGCTTGCTCCAACGCTGATTTGATCCTTTCCGCGGTGTGAGGATTCCCAGTTTGAGGATCAACAGCCGTGCTAACAATTGCGTCAACAATCTGCCTCATCTTTTTGTCTCTTTCTTCGTCTCGATATTCTTGAGTGAGAAGTATCTCGCCACGCTTGACAATTTCACCTGCAATTTCATAAACATCATCAGTCCTAAAAGATTCTTTAAGGTCGCTTTCTGACGCGTGCTCACCTTTTTTCGCGTCGGTAAAAACTTTATCTATCTCGAGAAAATCCCCTGGAGTTCCTTCGCCCTTCTTGAACGCTAAAGCCTTGTCCAAGTCTACCATAATTTCAAAATCTTTCCCGGCCTTTTTTATTCTTGCCGTTGTTTGTGTCATTTTAATTAGTTAACAAACTCGTCCAAATCCGCACCGACGTGCCTTGTAGGTTTGTTTTCTCCAGTTTTAATATAAACAAGTTCAAATCTTTCTGCCTCAAAATTTTTCCCTTGAACTTCTTTGAACATATCGAGTGCAACTTTGACGCCTTTCTTAATCGTTAAATCTTTTTTGTATTTCTCGCGCAACATTTCTTTTATTTTGTCGTCACCCTCGCCGATAGCATTGGTATAATAAGAAAAATAATTCCCCGTTATGTCGCTTGTAAAAAGCTCAGGTTTTCCATTATTTATTCCCGCGACCATCAGCGAAACGCCGAAAGGCCTTGCACCACCATACTGCGTGAACTGCTGCATTGTGTTCGCAACGTCTTTGATTATGAGTTCAGGTTCTATTGGAGAATCGTATGTTACTCTATGCTGTTGAGCAAGAACCTGTGACTTTTCAACAAGAATTCTCGCGTCGGAAACAATTCCTGCGACGCTCGAGATTATATGAGAATCAATTTCATAAACTTTGTTCGCCGAACTTGAAACAATAAGTTTGTCTTTTATTCTCTTATCTGCAAGAATGAAAACTCCGTCGGCACAAACCATTCCAATACTTGCACTTCCGAGTCTAACCGTCTTCTCCGCATATTCAACCTGAAGCAAATGTCCCTCAGGAGAAAACATAGTTGCGGTACGATCGTAACCCATTGCCTGATGCTGTAAATCTATCGGCATTTCCATTTTATTTTTTGGAGAATTTTATAATCACTAAAATCTGCTTAATTCTCGTTCCTTGTTTCTTTCTCAACCTAATTCTAGAAATATGAGACATTTAAAAGGTTTTTGGTGACGCGTTTCAAGGTATAGATTCATGACATATGTCACCCTTGTTCTCCTTTAAAGTTTGTTTCAAGATAAATTTGGCTCACTTCGTTCGCGAATTGGAAACAATTATATTAATGAGGTAAAATTACATGGGTTTTATTATACGTTATCTATTTCCGTCGAGGATTATGTTAATTATTTTTTAATTTGAGCGGAGCGAACTAATTTTCGGTTAAAAATAGCCCATGACATATGTCATGGTCTTGCACAATTTGAATAATTCTTTCTACGACATAAGAATCTCAAAACCTTAATAAACTCCCTTGGATTTTGTCGTATATGAATAAGAGGTTTTTGAATCTTCTCGCGAGCAATTATATCTGGTGGTTTGGAGCAGGACTTTTAGGACCGCTTTATGCAGTGTTCGCGGAAAAAATCGGAGGAGACATTCTCGAATTAACTGGAGCATACGCTTTGTATCTTATTCTCGCAGGAATTCTTTCTATTTATATCGGTCACATTTCGGATCACCATTCAAAAAAATATCTGCTTTTAGCCGGATGCTCGCTTAATGCTCTTGCAACTTTCGGTTATCTCCTTGTGGATAGCCCCCTCAAATTATTTATGGTTCAGGGATTATTTGGAATCTCTGCCGCGCTTTCCTATCCTGCATGGGATTCACTATTCACTATGAGCCTTGAAAAGAAACATCTCGGCGCGGAATGGGGTCTTTCCGAAGGCGGTCCTTTAATTGTAAGCGGAATTGCAATTCTCCTGGGAGGATTTATTTTAACTTACTTCAGTTTCACAGTCCTATTTATAACAATGGGGATAGTGCAGGTTATAGGAACAATAGTCCAGTCAAGAATACTGAAATTTAAAGATTAAGAAGATGCTAATAAGTTTAATATAGACCTTCTGCTTTCTGCTAAATTTTCAGGAGTAATTTTTTCTTCATTAAGTATATGTTGAAATTCAGGATAGGTTTCAGAAATTGGAAAATTCTCTGCTCCATTATTATGTTTCTGAGCCGTTATTGCGAATTCATTGTAAATCTCAAGGTATTGGATATCTCTCTTTTCTAAAAATAAATGAAGCACTTGACGTTCTATTTGAACTACATCCCTTGGTCGCCCCTGAAATACAGATTCAAGATAAGAGGCACTATCACTCCATCCAGTAAGAACAGCACGATTAACAGCAGCCACCATTTTTGCGAGAACAAAATTATCTCCATACTCCTCAATTAAATCCTCACATACCCTGTTCGGCATCTTAATTATAATTTCTCCTATTTTATTAATCTTCTGCTTCCCGCATTATATCTTCGCAATTGAAAAGAGAGTTTTCAACGCAACGACAATTGTCGCAGGGACAAACATTGCGAGGAACGCAGCGAACACCGACGAAACAGCGTCTCCGACACCTATTCCGATCACGCTTCCTCTGACTCCATCGATTCCAAAACGACTAACGATAACTAAAACTGCTCCCGCCCAAAGGAACGACTGAGCGTCTCTTCCCGAAACTCCTGCAAATCCTATCACAAGCCCGAGTATAACAAGAACTGCATAAATTTGAGTGCTGTACTTTACAACGGTGGGAATTGAAAAAATTGTCGCAGACAATCCTATAACTAAAGCCAGAACAACTCCTATTAGAAACGCCCAAGCTCCGATAGAATTCTCCTGAGATCTAATTACCATGTTCCTCTTTAATCATCTCTAAAATCAGACTTTTAATTATATAAATTTTCGCATTCTCCCCAGGATGATTATGGGTCAAAATAACCTATAGTTTAGAAAACCTAAATCTTTATAAATCATATTAACTCCAAAATGACACAAGAAAATGAATAACAAATCATTAATGCTTTTTGCCTTCGGTGTTTTCGCCTTTATGTTAATTGCAAGTTCTGCAATTGTAAGTTCTGCTAGTACTGTAAAACTCGCAGAGTGGTCATTTCTTACTGATGGCATTCCAACAGATGTGGTTTCAAATGTGAATGCTGGAACTTTCACATTAATGGGGGTTACAGATGATTATCCCTTCACTGCTGCCAGAGCCCAGGCATCAGGTTGGACAACAGCTTTGAATACTGGAAAATATTTTGAAGTAAAAATTTCTCCAAAAGCAGATTATAATTTAACAATATCTAGCATAGCCTTCGATTATG
>JAHJMH010000054.1 GCA_018821425.1 Nanobdellota archaeon | reverse complement strand
CTTTATTTTGTTTACACAAAAAGGAAAGGTCGAGCGTATGCCGTAACTTTCAGAAATAAAATAAGGATAATCACTGCTTTTCCATTGGGAAAAAGAACTCTGATCAAATACAATAAACAAAGATTTAAAAAATCTAAAGAACGCATATAAACATGGATCAAAAAATTAAATTTAATTTCGAGTATAGTAATGAAGATGATATTTTAAGTATTTTTGATTATGATAAATCTATTGATGAAAGTATAGAATTTAACGAATTCATAAATGTCGATTTGGGCAAGAATGGAGAAGTTGCAGGATTAGAAATCTTTGATGTAAGCAAATTTCTTAGTGTACTTAATAAAAGTATAAGCAAAGATTTCCTTAATAATCTGGAAAAAGTGGAACTTGTGCAGGCAGATTATAGGAATAATATATTTATAGCAATTGTTTTTTACTCTCATGGGAAACAGGTATATCAACAATTACCCCCCTTGCAAAAGAGAGATTATGTTAGTCCTTTAATTGCTTCCACTTAAATTCTTAATCTGATAAACTCCTACGTCGGCTCGTGTTTCGGTCGGGGCGTTTTATTATTCTTCCAAGAAAACTACATCATTAGGTCGGACTTTGTCAGGAACTTTTATGCCGACGTGGTCGCCGCTTTTTGCGGATTCAACTTCTTTCCGGTCTATCTGTATGCTTTCAACAGGCATCACAAAATCCGTCGTATGACCCATTATGCGAATCTTGTCTCCGACTTTAAGCTTTCCCGAAAGTTTTATCGCTGCAACGCTTACATTCCCAAAATACGTTGAGACTTTTCCAATTTCTTTTTTGGCTTCTTCAGACATAGATTAACGAGGTATCAAATGTATTTAAATTTAATCGTGAGCAAGAAAAAGAGTTAAGTTTCTTTTTGTCTTTAAATTGTTATTCCCAAGCTTAAGATTATGAAGATTGTTGTTGTATGAAGAGCAAATGCGATTATTGCAAGAGTTTTTGTTTTTATTGTTGTTAATCCCGCAAGCAGAGTCACGCCAATCTCATCAGGAAGACCCGGAACCATTATGAGTATGCCTGCAAAAATGTAGGTTAAGTAGTGTTGAATTTTCACGCCGATATTTTTTTCCACTAGACTTTTTATATCTTTGATTTTTTCTTTTTTGCTGAGCATTTTAAATTCGTCCATGAAAGACATTTTTATCACTTTGAATATTAACAGGTCTCCGAGCATTGCGCCAGTGCCACCGATGAGTGTTGCCAGCAATATGTTGTCCGGATTCACAATCAGGAAGAATCCAATGCTGAACGGCGCTGAAAAACCAAAAGAGATTAATATGCCCGCAATCAGAATTCCTATGTAACTGAATTGTTCTAATTTTAGAATAAAGCTCTGAATATTTGGTTGGGTAAACAGAAAATAAGCGACAATAATTGACAATGTCAAGATAAACAATTTTGGATACTTAAACGAAAAAATTCTCTTAGCTTTTTTGACTCCTTTAGGAGAATGTTTTTTCAAAATCTCCCGAATGTTCTTTTTATCTTCAAACTTAGTCATCGTCATTTTAATTCAGTCTTATTTAATAACTTTCTTCATTTTTTATACAAAAATAATTGTTGTTAATGCAATAGCCCCACCAGGATTCGAACCTGGGTCACAAGCTTCAGAGGCTTGCATACTTGACCGCTGTACTATGGGGCTGTAAGACGCCTACGGTTTCTTGACTGTCAATTTCCTTAATCTACCACTCAAGGTTGTTAATATCTGAATATATTCTTTGTTTTAAAAGTTATCTCTCAAAGATAGATTTAAATTTGTTAATTTCCTTTTCTATTTCATGTTTAAGAAGATTCATATCATAATCGGTTTGTTCATCGTTCTTTATTTTCTTCCGGCTGTGAATAACAAATTGGTATTTTTCCCCGTGGTTCTTATCGCGAGTCTTATTCCAGATCTTGATGCAGTTCTAGCACCCAAAAGAGATTTTAGGATTCTTAGACCTTTGAAGAATCAAACTTACAAAGATTTTATGCATAGTTATACCGTCTGTATTTTTCTTGCGATTTTAATTGCAGTGTTCATTCCAGTTCTTGCTCTCCCTTTCTTTATTGGATATTCCGCTCACTTGTTCTTTGACAGCCTTACTGTCGTGGGCATCGTGCCGTTCTGGCCGTTAAAATCCCGAGTTAGCGGGTTCCTTGTCCTTGGAAGCAAAACCGAGAAAGTGATTGAAGTGGTTCTTGGACTCTTCATAATAATGTTCATCTTCAGGAATTTATTTTAGAAAGATTTTTATACAACCACTCCGTTTTAGAAAAGAGGTAAAATGAATTATATAATTATTGTCATCGGTGCTTTATTGCTTATTCTTATTGCTTTGAAGTGGAATAATCTCCGGACAAAAATGGCATTTTATTTTATTGCTCTCGGTGTTATCTTTGTTTTGCTTTTGGGCTTTGTTGCAATTTCTGGAAAAGGCGTTAATCAGGATTCCGTAAATGGATTCACTTCAGCAGTTACGACTTACGCTTCGTGGATTGGCACCGCTGGCTCAAATATCATAAAAATTTCTACATATGCATTTAAACAGGAGTGGAAGAACGATGGGAATAGCAGCGTCGGAGGTTAAATGAAACTCTTAGGATTGATTATGATAAAGTTTTTTCTCATCTCCGCTCTTTTTATAATTAGCAATGGAAATCTTCACGTTCGCGATTCACAGGAACGGGCAATTTTCATTGATGCTTATTCAGGGTGGGTTAAGAATATTTTTAATCAGAGTACGGAAATTGTGGGATATGTTGTGGATTCAGAGTGGTTGCCTAACCGAGAAATTGAAGGAATCGCCGCAGATGGTTCCTAGTTAAGGGGGGCATAATTTTAAAAACTCGGACAACTTTAGTAATGTTAGAATATGGCGAGAGAGAGAAAGGTGAAAAAAAGGAGTTCTGTGAAACGTGCTTCGGTTAAGCGAGCTTCTGCTGGAAAATCAAGTTCTCTGAGTACTAGATTCAGCGTCGCGAGAAAGAATTTTTTCCTTTTCCTAGTGCTGTTTATTTTTTCCTTTACACTTTATAATTTTTCAACTTCTGAATTGTTCCTAACTTTCTTTGGAATACTTTCAGTGATTTTGGCATTTTTGGCTCTTGCGTTTTTGATAGCGTTTGTTGTTCTCTTTATTTCGAATAAGAAAAAATAGTTCTGTTTTATTGAAAAGTTTTTATACTCTGTTGAGGAGAACCTTAGGTTCTCCCTACACTACCCTCTCCTAAATTTACGCTGGCGCGTTATTGAAAAACTATTTTTCAGAGTAACCTTTTAAAAGACATTTCTTCATTATCTAACATAACACGCCTGTGTAGCTCAGTTGGTTAGAGCGCGTCATTGGTATGGGTTTCTTTTTTAGAAAAAAAGAAACTACAGTGGTAGAAAAAACT
>JAHJMH010000053.1 GCA_018821425.1 Nanobdellota archaeon | reverse complement strand
GAATATAAGGACGTTATTTAATTTAAGGAAAGGCGAGAATATAATTTTTGAAGTTAATGATAACAATGTTACAATAAAACCAGAGAAGAAAGAAGACATAGAAAAATTCATGGACGAATTCCTTAACGCTATTCCAAAAATACATATAACTCTCGAAGACATCCGAAGAATGGAGGACGAGAGCTATGATTTACCTTGATGCAAACATTTTTATCTTATCAATTTTAGACAATAAGGAAAAAGGAGAACACTGCAGAAAATTATTAAGAAATGCTGCATCTGGAAAAGTGGTTGCTTTTACTTCAGTATTAACCTGGGATGAAGTTGTCCATTCTTTAGGTAAATATACTTCTCCAAAAATCTTAAGAGAGCAAAGCTGTAAGTTTCTTAGGTTCCCAAAATTAATTTTTCTTAAAACAGATTTAGAAATTTTGGAAAAAGCAGAAGAGCTCAGAACTTGCTATGGCCTTAAACCAAGGGACGCAATTCACGCAGCGACAGCCATCATAAACAAAATACCAAAGATAGCATCTGACGACACCGATTTTGATAAAGTCAAAGAATTAAAAAGAGTTAAGATATAATTCAGTTTACCCCCTCACAAAGATAATTTTAAAAATAACATTCGTCTAGGAATAGTATGGAAAAGAGGTTAGTCTTTCTCGGGATTTTATTTGTTTTCGTTATAGCAACTCTTTCCCTCGTGAGTGCCGCAATAAACCAGACTTCCGAAACAGACAAAGTTGAAAACGCATATTCTTGTCTTAATGAAAAAGTTCAGGGAAACTGCGCCGCGCTCTCCGCTGAAGAAAAAATATTCTCACTTCTTTCAATCGGACAATGCCGCTCTGAAATTCTTTCGAGTTCAACAAACGATGAATGCTGGGCATCTTCGGGTTCTTCGTCGTGCAAACTGAAAACAACCGCGGAAGCAATTCTTGCTCTCAAAAATTCCAATGCAGGAAATCGAGTTCAGGCAGCAGAAGATTGGCTCCTTTCCCAAAATAGAAAACCTTCAGAAATAACATGGTATCTCCAAGTCGAAACTCCCGAGGCATCAACTTGCACCGTCGGCTACTCTGGACTTTCATATTCATTTAACATACTTGAAGACAAAACTCTTTCAGGAAATCCGGGACCAGGACTATCAATATCCGTAGGAAGTTATTGGCTCCAAATTTCTCCGAATTCCTATGACGCTGAATTTGAAGTTTCTTGCAATAAGGATTTCATGACAAGTCTCCTATTCAAGAAATCTCTTTCATCAACAATTCACGTTTTCCCCGAATCATCGTCGGCATCCGCTGGCGGTTTAACAAAAGAAAAAGTTGAATCTTTATGCTTCTCCGAAAATAATATCTGCAATTACGAGGGCTCGCTCTGGGCGGCATTTGTTCTAAATGCTCAAGGAGAAGATGTTTCCGCTTACCTTCCATACCTCATCACCCTAGCTGAAGATAATGATAGATATCTTCCAGATTCTTTCCTTTACTCAATTCTTCAAAGCGCAGATAACAAAGTTTCACTTCTTTCACAGCAAATAGGAAATAAATGGTGGGCAGTTTCAGGAAACAAATATTACGACACAGCTTTGGCTTTGCAACCTTTCCAAGGAGAAACGTTAACAGAAAAAACGAACGCGAAGCAATGGCTCTTTGATGTGCAAGGTTCGGACGGTTGCTGGGATTCGGGGAATATAAGAAACACCGCATTTATTCTTTCTTCAATTTGGTCAGGTCTAGGTTCATCATTTTCGGGAAGTTCAAGCTCCGGCAGTTGTGAATCTTCAGGAAATTATTGCGTCTCTTCAGGAAGTTGCGGCGGCAGTATAATCTCTGGCTCGACTTGCTCAGGATTTTCTTCAACTTGTTGTACCCTCCCTTCCGCCCAATTAACTTGTGCAGAACTTTCAGGAAATCTTTGTTCTTCAAATGAAATCTGTTCAAGAGGGGATTTTGTAAGCTCCTCAGATTCTTTAGGGAAAACTTGCTGCGTCGGTGACACTTGCCAAGTTTATTCTGGCGGCACTGACGGTCTTTCAGAATGTGAACAGAAAGGCGGAGTGTGTAGAACTACTGGCGCTGATTTAAATGGCGAAGAAAGCATTTCATATGATTGTGCTTTCCAAGGAGATGCCTGTTACATTTCCAAATCATCAAACTCCAGTTCTGAATCTTCGACGAGCGGAAGTAGTTATCTTTGGATTTGGATTATGTTGACGCTGATTATTATTGCCGTTGTAGGAATAATTTACAAAGAGAAAGTAAGACACCTTTGGCTTAGAATAAAATCTAAATTTGGAAAATCAGGACCTGCTTCAAGTTCAGGACCTAGAAGACCTCCTTTCGGATTCCCTCCTTCGTCTCCAAGACCAATGCCTCCAAGATACCCTCATACTGAAAGAAGAATATTGCCTCAGCCGTCGAGACCAAACCCTGTTCAAAGGCGTCCAGAAAGATCTCCCGCGAGCAAGGAACTTGATGAAGTCTTGAAGAAATTGAAAGATATGAGCAAGTAAATTTATAAATATTAAATTCTTGCTCACCGTATTATTAAAATGAGGATGAATAAGGAATATCGGGATTCTCGAATAGGTAAGAGAGAGAGAGTGATAGGAGGACTAATCCTGGCGTTAATCTGTCTCAAGCTGCTTATGAAAAAGGATTGAAGCTTCTGAAAGAAGGTGGAGATGTTAAGTCAATAAACTCTACCGCGCACAAGTTAATGAAGGGGTGGGTCCCGTTATACGAGGTTCTTACTGGTGCCCGACTTTATGAAAAAATCGGTAAAGGCAAAATGGCTGCAACATTTTTGGAAAGAACTCTTAATAAAAGAGAAAGGAGTTATCAAGGCACGTGGGCTAAAGGCTATTGGGAACAAGAGCTTAAGGATGAAGGAAAAGACATTCAGGATTTTATTTATAGGAATCTAGGCAGAGGTCCTGCAAGCCCTGTAAATAGAAATAGTCTTGCGAGCAAGGTTACAGCATTTTCGGTAATTGCTTTTGTAGGCATTGTCTTAGGAGTATCTTCTATGAATGCAACAGGAAGTGTAATCTCTTTGTCTTCAGGAAATGCGGGTGGCTTGTCCGGAATCTTCTTTTTCTTGGCGGGCGTTACGGGAATATTCCTTTCTGTAAGAAGAAAATAATCAAAAAAATTTATTAACTCGTTTTCTCTTAAAAAGCAATGAAAAGAGTTTTAATATTTTTGTTCCTCATTATAATCCTTGCAGCCTCATCAGTTTCTGCCGTCGAACTTCAATTCACAAAAGATTCACCTAATTTCAATCAGGGAGAAACTCTCATCTCGGTAGCCTCAGGAAATTTCATTGACCAAATAACTTCCAACAATATCCTCTTTTATCAAGACCACGTGAGAATCCCAATGGATTTTGAAGTCAGCAAGATTGGCGACGACTTTTACATTTACGCTCTTCTTTCAAACAAACCAGAGGGAAATTATTCAATGAGGATAAACGATGTAAGTTACACAAAAGTGCTCGAAATCGTCGACGACGAACTCATCCAGAACTTCACAATCTCAAACGCAACTGTCGATTTTTATGTGACTCCAGGATTTGTAAAAACTTCCGAAGACTTTTATTTAGACGTTCAGAATATTCAAGACGCCAGCATAACAATAAATGTTGATTCTTCACTAGCTTCTTCGAGCAATTCAGTAAGTCTTTCTTCGGGCGAACTGAAACGGATAAACTTCGATTTGGATTCCAACACAAACGAAACTATCGGAAGAGTTAACTTGTCTTCGGGAAACACGGCTTATTCCGTTCCACTCTTCGTCGAGAAAAAATCTTCTTCATCGGAAGTTCAAGGACTTGCATTCAGAATTGAACCTCGAATAGTCAACGTCTCCTTAGCGACAAATTCCTCAACAGAAAGAATTCTCTATCTCATAAACTATGGAAGTGAGGGAGCGAAGAATATAACTTTCTCAATTCCCCCTGCATTAAACCCCTACATTACTATATCCCCCCGAACAATAAGTAATTTTGAAAAAGACGATACTGAAAAAATTACAATTTCAATAATCTCCGGAACGAGTGCTTCTTCTATTCAAGGAACAATAAAAGCAGTCTCCAACAACGGCTTTGAAACCACATTAGATATTTTCCTTGAATTCATTCCAGGTTATGTTCCTCCCGAAGGTACGACGGACGAAAGTTCTTCAAACACAGAAATATTAACGACTTGTGCTCAACTCGAAGGAACTCTTTGCGACAGCGATAAGGTTTGCAGCATCGATACAATACAAACCGGAGACAAAGAAAAGAAACTTTGTTGCCCTCGCTCCGGCGTTTGCGAAACTCCCGAAAGCTCAGGCTCAACAGGAACGATAATCGGCTGGTCGATAATCTTAGTTGTAATTGTACTCTTATTTTGGTTTTTCAACAAATACAAAAAAGTAAGGCCTAAAGTTGATGTTCTTAAAATAGGGCGAGGTCAAAAATAATTATTTCTTTTTCTTCTTATCTTTTTTCTTAGGTTCTTGCTTTGAATCTTCTACAAGATCAGCATCCGCACCAACTTCTTCAAAAGGATCTCTCAAAACTGTTAAGGGCATTATTCCCTCCGGAATTTCTCCGTCAAGTTCCTTAATCTTTTTTATAAGAACTTGCTTCTCTGTTTGCATAACTCTTGCAAGCTCGTCGTAACCATGAAGTCTTCTAACAAGTTCATTAAGAGTTTCATTAAAAACATTGTTTGTTATGCCCATCATCTCGGGAGAAATAATCTCAACGTGCGCCGGCATGTACTTGAACATCAAGCCCACGAGAGTCAGAATCTCGTCGACCTCAATCTCAACCTCCGCAAAAGTCGTGTAAAAAACTTCTTGGTTTCCCATTAGCTCTGGTTCCCTTATCTTCTTCAATTTCACAACAACTCCTTTTTCCTTGTCTAAATTTGCAATATGTTTCTCAAGACTTTCCAGAAGATATTCTTTCGGCTTTCCAATTATGTCAAGGATAAGCACTGCGTTTATTTTTATTTCGTCTTTCATTTTACACGAATTCGTTTTTGTATTTGTTTTTTCTCGCGGCTCTTAACGTGAAGAGCAGTGCGAGAACTAAAGAGAAAGCGATAAGACCGTAAAAAGCATAACGGTTCCCGTTCCCTTTTTCTTCCAAATTTTCCTCGCTTTTTATATCTTGCGTGTTCAGGTTTATTGTTTGAAGAGCAATCAATTTTTTTCCATTTTGGGCTTGTGCGGGAACGAAAGTCTCTGGATTGTCTTGATTAGCCCGTTGATTAATTTCTTTTGTTGAAGTTTCGCTACTTTCCATGCTATCGCTCGACGCGACACTTAAATCTGTCTCCTCTCCGACGACACAAGCAAGTCCCTGTACCTTTATGTTACTCAATGTAACTTCACCGATGCCGTTAACTTCAATCAAGTCGTCTACTTTCTCAAATGCATTCTGGCTTCTGTAACCTATTATCGATTGTGCTTTAGCAGGACCGATGCCGTATAACTTGTCAAGTTCCGTAGCTGAAGCAGAATTAATATCAATCTGCCCCGAGTCGCAAGCGGCAGAAACAAAGCCCACAAAAAATAAAATCAAAATCAGTAAAAAGATAAATTTCTTCATTATCAGAAATAGCGAATAGCAATTTTAAGTTTTATTATACTTCTCACCATACTTCTCTTTGAAATCATCATACTCAATTTCTATTTTTTTCCCTTTCTTAACAGCTTTCGCAATCCAAATACTCGAGAAAACTTTATTTTCCAAATACCAAGCACATTTTTGTTTTTCAATCTTGGAAAGAGTCCCATTCATTTTAACTTCAACCCCAATAACACTATACAATCCTTCTGTGACGGGCTTTATCGAAATAAAATCCGGGAAGCCAGTTCCGATAGTGGAAACTCCCCTATAATGCCCAATTCCAAGACTAAACTTCTTAAATAATCTCTTTACGGGAATAACCTCCTTCTTTTCCAAGTCTACATTATTACTCCACTTATCGACCACTCTTCCCTTACTTTCCAGATCTGCTCTGACCTTTAATTCAAATCTTGCCCCCCTCGCTTTAGAGATTCTCCCTTTCTTCATTTCGGTCTTTTCCTTAGACACGGGCATCCCCTTTTCATCCCAAGAAGTCTCGTAATTCTCGGCATCTCCCGCTCTTTCAATCCTCTCCATAATTTTATCTTTATTTTCCTTATCCACTTTTTTCATTCTACAAGTTGTCTAAAGGACTTTTAATATTTTTAATTGATGCTTGCGAGATTTGGGTATAAATCTGCGTCGTCTTAATTGAAGAATGTCCAAGAAGCTTTTGAATTATTCTCAAATCAGTTCCATTTTCAAGTAAATGTGTTGCAAATGAGTGACGAAGTAAGTGTGGATAAACTCTTTTCTTGATACCTGCTTTTTTCG
>JAHJMH010000052.1 GCA_018821425.1 Nanobdellota archaeon | reverse complement strand
ATTAAAAAACCCTTTTTATTGTTTTCCATTCTTTTGGATATATGTTTGGAGATTTTCTATTCCCCACAACAATACTTAAAAACAATGCATTTTTTCTTCAAGCATGGTTGGGAATTACGAGCGAATCGTGAATAGAATTGCGGAATCTTCGGGGAATACTGTTGCTAATATTGAAGAGAAAATAGAAGAGAAGAGGCTGAAACTTTCTGGATTTATCAGTAAGGAAGGCGCCGCGCAAATCGTCGCTGCTGAACTGGGAATTTCTTTTGAGAACGAGAAACTGAAAATCGATGAGTTGCTGCCGGGCATGAGAAAAGTTAATGTCGTCGGAAAGGTGATTAATCTTTTTCCTGTGCGAACTTTTAAGACGAAGAAAGGCGATGAGTCAAAGGTTG
The DNA here is from genome assembly GCA_018821425.1 of Nanobdellota archaeon. GTDB lineage: Archaea > Nanobdellota > Nanobdellia > Pacearchaeales > GW2011-AR1 > ASMP01. Next base: position 3,329 of record JAHJMH010000052.1, on the reverse strand, counting down.
TGAATTTTTGGATGGCAGATGATTCTTCAAATATTAAAGTCGTTTTGTGGGATACAAATCACATATCTCTTATCGAGAAAGGGGAAATTAAAGAAGGGAGTGTCGTTGAAATTAGTAACGGGATGATGCGGGATTCTGAATTACATTTGGGAAATTTTTCTGAGATAAAATTGAGCAGTGAGGTTTTGGGAGATGTTAAGATAGAAAGAGTTTTCCGCGAAAAAAATATTTCCGAGTTGACGAAGGGGGAGAGCGCAAGCGTTCGCGCGTTTGTAGTCCAGGTTTTCGAGCCGCGATTTTTTAACGTTTGTTCTCAGTGCGGAAAGAAGGTGGTAGAATCCGAGGGTGCCTTTTCTTGCACAGAACATGGGAATGTTGCTCCCGAAAAAAGATCTGTTTTAACTCTTGTTCTCGATGATGGGACTGAATCTACGCGTGCGGTTTTATTCCATGAGATGGTTAAGACTATCGGCGTTACTGAATTTGAAGACCCCGAAAAACTCGCGTTCCAGAAACAATCTCTTCTTGGGAAAGAGATGACTTTTTCGGGAAATGTTAGGCAGAACGACTTCTTCAACAATCTTGAGATAATTATAGATTCTGCAAAAGACGTTGATTTGGATGTGGCGATAAAAAGTTTTGAAGAAAAATAGTAATTATCTGTTTTAAGTATACTCTCGAAGATATATCTAATAGTTAAATAATCTTTATAAACAGCCCTTAGCTTAGATTTTCATGACTACAAAGAGCGAGGCGCAAAGTGATGTTAAGAAGATAAAAAATGCTGTTTCTGAAGAACTTGTTGAGAAATCTAAAGAAGATGTTGGAGAAATTAAGAAGAACGAGAATGAAGAACCTAAATTGACTGACCTTCCAGGTATAGGTCCGGCGGTTTCTGCGAAACTTGAAAACGCAGGCGTTTATGATATGATGAGTCTGGCGGTAATGACTCCTGCAATACTTTCTGATGCGGCGGGTGTTAGCGAGGCTGTTGCGCGAAAGGCAATTCAAGCTTCGAGAAATCTTTTGAATTTGGGATTTGTTGACGGGACAGAGTATGCGAAGAAGAGAGAGAGCGTTAATTATATTACAACTGGAAGCAAAAATTTTGATACTCTTCTTGGTGGAAAAGGAGTAGAAAGCCGGGCTATCACTGAAGCTTTTGGCGCTTTTGGTTCGGGGAAAACGCAAGTAGGGCTGACGTTGGCAGTTAATGTCCAGCTTCCGATAGATAAGGGCGGTTCAAATGGTAAATGTGTTTTTATAGATACTGAGGGAACATTTAGGCCTTCGAGAGTCAAACAAATTGCAGAGACGCTCGGCACGAATCCGGAGAAAGTTCTTAAAAATATTTTTGTTGCTCGTGCTTTCAATTCTGACCATCAGATTTTACTTTTGGATAAAGTTTCTGAGATGATAAGAGGCGGGGAGCCGATAAAACTTTTGATAATTGATTCTTTGACCGCGCATTTTAGGGCAGAGTTTTCTGGAAGAGGGCAACTTGCGGACAGGCAGCAGAAACTTAATAGATACATCCACAATTTAATGAAAATTGCAGAGACGCATAACCTCGCGGTTTATGTTACAAATCAGGTTATGGCAAACCCGGCACAATTGTTTGGAGATCCAACGACGGCGATTGGGGGTCACATTGTCGCACACGCTTCAACGTATAGAATTTATTTGAGGAGAGGAAAACAGGGAAGTAGAGTTGCGAAGCTGATTGATTCTCCGAACTTACCGGATAACGAAACAATATATTATGTGACTGAGGCGGGAGTTGTCGACGAGGCTTAAAATGACAAGAATAGTTTCTGAACAAAGAGTTTATTTGTATGGAAGAACTATGGATAGATTGGGTGGAGGAGAGAAAGAAGATTCTTTAACAATTTATGTTAACCCAGAAATATTTGATAATGTAAAACTTTCTTCTCTTGAAGGATTTTTTGTTATGTCTACTGCTGACTTGAGTGATGTCACTCCTCAACTTGTTTTTAGAAAAGAAAGGACTGCACATATTGAAAGCAAATACAGCGGAAGATTTATTCCTTTCTCTGATTCATAGTTGCCGTCGCTGTGATGCCCTCACGGGGAATTGAACCCCGAGCTTTTCCTTTTCGCTTTCACGGTTGCTGGAACTGTGAAGAACCCGCTGGAGGTTCTCATCCGCAAGGAAATATTATATCCGTTTAACTATGAGGGCTTAGAATCTATCCACAATTATACCTTTAAATTTTTGTGTTTTCTCAGATTAATGTTAAAAATTATTAAATAACAAAACTGCCTGGGCGAATAAGAATATGGAATCTCATCCACTTTAATCATAATTTTAAGGAGATTTATCAGATAAAACCCGTCGGTGTTTATATTAACAAAAAATTAATTTTCAATCTGATTTTAGTAAGTGGATTAAATTTTAATCACACAAACTTTTGAGAAAAACATTTATAAACTATAAAATTGTTTATTTATAATTAAAGAGGTTGAAGATGAACGATAAAATTTTAAGAGGTTTTGTTTTTGGAACTTTTCTGTTAGCTGTTGTTTTGTTTTCGGGAATGGTTTCTGCTACACTTAATGTTACTGCCGTTATTGCTAATTCGAACTCATCTGTTCTATATGATGAAGGACACTTTACAATTAATTGGACTGCTGGTGCAGGAAGCGATGCTGCAGCTAACCATACTATTTATTTGTGGATGAATGGTAACGTGGTGAGTGTTACAACTGATGCAAACACAACTGCAGTAGGATACACTTTTACAAATTCTACAGAAGCAAATTATACTTTCACTGTCGAACCGGTAAATGGAACGGGCGTGTCTGGAACAAATTCAACAAATGTTTCAATGTATATTGATACAACAAATCCTGGGATGACTATCGCTGTACCTGCTGCAGCAGGATGGAAAGGGGGTAGCCTTACACTTCATGCTAATTCCACAGATGCATTAAGTAATGTTACCAGTTCCACTATTGCTTACGGGTTCTCAAATTCTACGGGCAACTTTTCAATAACTACTCCGGGAACTTGTGCTTGGGCGGGTGTAACCGCTACGGGATTCAATTGCTCTTTGACATTTACTACTTCTGGTTTGGCGGATGGAAATTATACTCTTTGGTTTAACTCTACTGATGCCGCAGGAAATCTTGGATATGCAGATGTTGCAATAGGTGTTGATAATACGGTGCCGACAGTTAGTGTTTCCAAGTCAACTTCGGCAACGTCATCCGTTACTGTTGCTTATTCGTGTACAGATGCGGGAAGTGGAGTTTCTACATGTGCTCTTTCCAGTTCTTCAGGAACGTTTTCAGGAAGCAAGGTTAGT
>JAHJMH010000051.1 GCA_018821425.1 Nanobdellota archaeon | reverse complement strand
TCCTTCCCGTAACTCAGAAACCTTAATCCATTCTGCGCCGTTAGAAAGTTTTAAATAATCTTCACTATTATCAGGATTATGAGAATCAAAATTAATGATTATATTGTTGTGGATAGTGAAATTTGTGGTGGAACTCCTACCTTTAAAGGAACAAGAGTCATGGTTTGGCAAGTTTTGGAATTGCTCGGAGCAGGTATTAGCATCGACGAGATTCTTCGAGATTATTTTCCTTCCCTCACAAAACCCACCATCTTCTCTGTTATGACATATGCTTCTAAACTCATCGGAGAAGAAAAATATGTTCTCCTCCAAGGATAAATTAAAATTTCTTTCTGATGAAAACTTCCCAACAGAAGTTACTAAATTATTAATAAAACAAGGGCATGATATCAAAAAAGTATCCTTAGGTTCAACAGACAAACAATTATTTAAAATAGCTAAATCAGAATCACGAGTTATATTAACATTTGATAAACATTTTCTCAATAAAAAATTGTTTCCTCCTAAAGAATCTTTTGGAATTGTTGTATTAAAAATTACTCCTCCCTTAATTAACACAATTTTCTCGCTTTTATCAAAATTATTTAAAGAAGTTGAGCCATCTAAATTTAAAGGAAGGTTATTTATAATTTCCATTTTTGCATTTAGAATATCCCCCCCACTAACAAAAGATTTAACCAAATAAGGATACTCTGCCGTCGCCCTAACAAGTCCGGTCGTCCCGTTAACGAAAAGCCGACTCGAACCGCTGCTCTCTACGTTGAAATCTTTTATTGCCGCCGAAGTCAAACTAAAACAAAATAAACTTACAAACACTAAAACAAATAATTTTTTATTCATTTACCAACCCCCGCCATTAATTTAATCTTTGAAGTCAAACTTTCAACAAGAGCAATTTTTTCCCTGAGAACACCAACATCCAACTTCACAAAAACACTCGCACTCCCATAATCTGCTTGTAATCTTAAATCATAAAGTTCCCTAAACAAAGAATAATATTCCTCTCCCAATAATTCAGAAGAAATCTCCCAAATCTTCTTGTGATTTTTTGGAATATTTATCTCTTTAAATAACAAATATCCAATAACAGCTTTCTCAAACGCAAAATAAATCCTATTTGCGCAGCTTCTAGGACTCACTTCAAGGTTGCGTTTCGCAACCTCCATAAACTCTTCAGCCATTCTAAACTCACTTAAATATTTGCTTTCCAATCTTAATACCTCTTTTTTTTAAATCTGATAAATTTCTTACTTTATGCATTTTATCAAATTGATTAATCGCATCTTTTTTTGTCTTCGGAGAAAAAGAAAATAAATTGCAATATACATAAGCTAAATTAGTAATTGCATTATTCAATGAAACCTCAAACAAAGATTTATCTTTCTTGTTTTTTATGGCTTCATAACTCCAATCAACAAACTCATTATATTGATTTTTTAAACTATCCTCAAACTCTATATAAGACGGCTGATGCACTACAAGACCCTTAAATAAATTATCAGCATTAATTTTCCCGATATGCAAATTTAAAAGAATCCCAAAGAACCTCTCTATTTTTTCCTGCGTATTTTTAAGAGACTTTAAGCTATTTAAATCTAATTTATCTCCAAGCAAAATCAAATCAATATCATTATATTTGCCCTTCTTCAAAACACTCCCAAATAAAACTGCAAATTTAATGCTCTTTTTGTCTGAAATATTATGAATAAAAATACTAACAACAAGTTTAACTAAAGGCTCCAAACTCTTGAAGTCCAATGAATCCAAATAATATTTAAATTGAAGCGCAGAATTATCTAATTTCAATTTAATTCTTTTCTGATTCCCCGATGATTTAATTTCAATAAATCCTTTTTCATCAAGCCATCTTATTGCATCAAACGAAGAACTCCTACCGGTAGAAGAATCTTTTATCAACCTCTCAATTGTAACTTCCTCATTTTTATTCTTAAGCAAAGTTTCCATCATTTTCATCATACTTTTTTGGTATTTCATCATACTTTTTTAGTATCTGTAATTAAGATAAATTTCCCCCCTGTACTTTTAGTGCTGTTCCTGAGATTGTATCAGTTTCATATTCTTTACCATCTCCTGATTTTAATTTCAGTGGGTTACAAAATGTAACCAACCCACTTCCCTCTTTATTCAATCTATGTTTTAAAACTTTCCAATAATTCCGAGGATATTCACTATCCGCTAAAATCCCTACAACATCAACAACAGGAAAAAACCATTTATCACTAACAAGTTTTCTTCTTATTAATCTTCCATTAAATATTGCTATATGCGTTTCGTTCTTCTCTTTTTTCATTTTTCGCCACCTATTTCCAACTTCGCCGAAGGGCTCGTCGTCCCGATGCCGACGTTTCCCGTCGTGCCGTTGACGATGAACAAGTCGCCAGCGGAGCTGTTTATCAAAAAATCTTTCGGCGTCGCTGAGACGGACGGCGTTGCGAGCAAAGCTATCAGCAGAAACGCAACAAGAACAACTCTGGATAGATAACTTCTTTTCATTCAAACCTCTTATTATTAATCAACTACTTTACCTTTTTATATTTTATTCTCTCACTTCAAGAATCTCTTTAACTTTGCCCAGCAATTTCTTAGCAACTTCAAGAGCACTATTGAACAATTCTTCTCTCATGGAAAGTTCAACACCATATTGATATTTTTCTCTTAAGATTATAATGCCTTCATCCAAATCAAAAGAAGCGACTTCATTGAGAATCTCGCTCCCAAGATGTATCTTCCCATCTTCTTCCAACATTCGGATTAATGCAAAAGTGCATTCCTGATTTCTTGATTCATATCCAAACTTTGAGATTATAGCGAGAAGAGAGTGATAAACGGAATAAAAAACTGTGCTCGCAGAAATATCAGAAAATTCACTTTCCAAAGTCAGCGTAGCGCGAAGATAGTGCTCTGATTTTTCCAAATGTCTCCGTGCCAAATCCGGATTTGGCTCAATTTTTATCAATCCCCTATGCTTTCCTTTTTCTTTATGTTCTTTTAGCCCTTTCCTAAGACACCAGTTAACTTTATTTCTAGCATGACTCATTTTGCTTTCTCCAAAAGATTAACAAAATCCCTTTCTCCAAAAGTGACAACTCCATTAATGGCCTCAAATAGCACAGCATCTCCTTTCTCAAGATTTTTCAAAAAATCGCTGGAAATTTGATAGACGGGATGAATTTTTTTATCGCTAATAGCATTCAGCTCTTTAATTTTCATCCTAAGTTTCTCAAAATATTTTTTCTTCAAGACAAAAAGAACATCTATATCTCTTGCAGCGCTTCCTTTATCAAGAACCGACCCAAAAACCACTCCAATATCAGCAATCCCCATATTCCTCATTTCGCTCACCCACCTTTTAACATAAGCAGGGCTACTATCTGCTTCCTTTCTAAGAAGAAGAGCAGCAAGATTCTTGGCATACTGATTTTCAAAATTGAGACTAAAGAGATTCAGGTTTGATACCTTGCGAGAAACCACAATAGCCCCGCTCTCAAGCCGGCGAAGCATCTTCAAGCTCCCCATTGAGGTCATTCCTAATTCCTTGGATAGATTATTGGAATTATAGTCAAAAGAAAAGTTTTTCAAAATCTTCAAGATTGCCCTGTCCTCATTGGTTAAACTCATATTAAACTCCTAATTTAATTACATAAACTAAAAGTTTATATTTAAATATTTCGTTTTAATCCAATAGCCCCGCTCCCAACATACCCCGACGTTCCGTTTCTCCCCTTCTCCAATTCGCCTGCGGAACTATTTATTTCAAAATCTTTGGACGCTGAAACCAAAGACAACGAAAACACAAAAGTCAAACTAAATAAAATCCCAAATATCAAAGCAAATAATCTTTTATTCATTTACCAACCTCTTATTTTATTAATCTTAACATCGTCAAGATTTTCTAATATCTCCTTACAATTAATAATAAATTTCTTTATTAATAAATCTTCTACTGTTCCTTTTTTCAAATAATATTGAACGTCAATTCTTTTTGCTTTAAGTCTTTTCATAAAATTAATATCCTCCATTGCTGTCTGGCGCAGCAATCTCCATTCCTTCCCGTAACTCAGAAACCTTAATCCATTCTGCGCCGTTAGAAAGTTTTAAATAATCTTCACTATTATCAGGATTATGAGAATCAAAATTAATGATTATATTGTTGTGGATAGTGA
>JAHJMH010000050.1 GCA_018821425.1 Nanobdellota archaeon | reverse complement strand
GTTTTTGAGTCTATAACAAAAGAGATTATAAGAGATGCAAATGAATTTATTGATTTGATTAAGAAATTATGTTAATAAATTTTCTTTTTTATTTATATCCTAGAACCTAGTTTATCGAGGATAACAATGCTTTTAAACAGAATAAATCATGGGTAATCATGAAAAAGCAATTAACATTTGTTGTCTTAGGTTTGTTCTTGATTGGGCTTGCATCTGCGATTCCGTCGCCGCATGCCTTTAATGGGAATGTCTATTACTCGGATGGAACGAGCTTGCTTCAGGAAAACCTTGAGGTGACAGCAGAGCTAGGGGATTTTGAAGTTAGTTCTATGGTTACAAACGGAGGATATGATTTGATTGTTGAATCTGATGCTGGAGGGACAATTTATTTTTTTATTACAAAAGAGAATGGAGTTTATGAAGAGATTAGGAATTATACATTCAAAAGTTTTGAGATTACAGAATTAGACTTAGTTACAAGCATTATTAAACCGGTGCCTCCGGTGGCTCCTCCAGCAAATAATCCCCCGACAAGTTCTCCGAGTAGCAGCGGGGGTTCTTCAGGGTCTTCAGGAAGCTCTACAACTACTATTGATAACACCATTCAGTTAAATGGGGAGGAATCATCTAACAGCGATGGGAGCAATGGTGAAAATATTAATTTGAGTTTAAATGAGGAAGAGATTTTAGGAAGAAAAAATCCCGGAATTACTGGAGCAGCGATTGGCTTCATTAAATCAGGAACCGGGATGGGATTGATATTCACGTTGTTAGTTCTCGGAGCAGGTGCAGTAATAATAAAGAAGAGAATGCTTATTAGCGTGAAGAAATAACTCGGCTTGATTTGTAAAAGAGGTAAATGTTTTTTGTTAAAGAATTATTCTCTGACTTTCTTCGTTATTCCAAACTTTCCCTTATCATGACCGGATAAATTATTTTGAATAAATTTTGTGACATCATTACATTCTATGTAAAGACCTTTTGGTTTATGATTTGATTTGATGCTTTCGTTTGTTACTGAGAGGAATTTTACACCGTCTAAAATGAGAACGCGGTCTCCAAATTCAAATCGATTTATCTCGGGATGAACCAGAATCTGTTTAATTAAATCTTCTTTGAATTTTTCAGGGTTTTCTTTTTTGTTCATGAACCATATAAATTTATTGAGATTAAAAATGTTCTGTTGGAAAATTTGAATCAACTTTCTCTTAATCTTTCATATTCTAAATATCCATTTAAAACTTTTGGAAAATGAAAAAATCCCTCTGCTCCGAATCTATCCTTTCTTTAATTTTTCATATTCGTCTTTACTTAGTTTTATCTGGTTCAGAATTTGTCTTAACAAACCCTTACCTAACTTCTCATTTTCGTGAACTGGAACGACAGTTCTTCTCCCATCGTGATGTTTGAATCTGACATGGCTCCCTTTCCCGTAAATTTTTTCAAAGCCTAATTTTCTAACAACTTACAAAATTCTTTCCTAGAAATAGTTATTAACTTAACCATCTTATACATTGATTGGTTTTTTCACACTGACTTTTGGATACCAATGAAGGTCATAGGATTGATTTTCTCTTCATTACATTCCAAACACATTTCAATCGCTTCCCTAATTCTCTCCAAAACTTCTTGTAAAGTTTTTCCTTGAGTATAACAGCCCACAAGTTCAGGAACATTAGCTACATAGATTTCATCTTCGTCTTGTTCAATAACAACTGTAAAATCCAGAACTTGTTTTTCCATATTGGTCAAATGAGGAGAGTATATTTAAAGGTTTTGAAAATAAAAATCCTCTTGTCCGAAGAGGAAATTTAAATTCCTTTCTCGTCGGAATTTTTGATTTCTTTTTTTAATCTTCCCCGAGAAGATTTACTACTAAACCATTCATTATCGTCAGAGTAAAATTAATTAGCAATGCCAATATCACCCCTAAAATTAATCCGGAGATGCCGAAAATTATTGGAAAAATAATTATCGATAATTTATCTGTTAGAGAACCCGTGCCGATTAGGGCGGTTGTTGTTACGAAAAGTCCGCTTAAGAGTCCAATTATTGCTCCGAGGATAGTACTGAAATGAGCCAAAGAACCTACGCCAATTCTTGTAATCACCGCCATGTTTTATCTTGTTCGACTTTATTTAAAAATTTTCCTGTTTACTTAAAAGAAAGGAAAAATCCCGCGCCGCTCCGAACAAAAGTGATCAGTTGGAAAATTCCTTAAGCAGGAATCTCTTGCTCCGCACCCTTAAGAAAATTCCAATCCAATTTTAATAATTGCTTCACGGCAGGATTATTAACATTCAATTTATATAAATCTGATTTTCCGATTCTTCTCGTTTTG
>JAHJMH010000049.1 GCA_018821425.1 Nanobdellota archaeon | reverse complement strand
AGAATCAAATAATCAAAGCTATTAAAAAAATAAAGCAATTGGATATTCTAGTTAATAATGCAGGAGTTTATTTTGAAGAGCAAGTTAAAACAACAACTACAAGTCAATTAGATAAAATGGTTGATACAAATTTTAAAGGTACTTATCTTATGTGCAAACATTTTTTACCCCTAATAGAAAACAGTAATGGAAACATAATCAATATTTCTTCTTGTTTAGGAATCGTACCTGAACCAAGTTCTCCTGCTTATTGTGCAACAAAGTCGGCAATAATAATGCTTACTAAATGCCTGGCTCAAGAATATGCTTCTAAAGAAATAAGAGTAAACGTAATTTGTCCAGGACCCATAGATACCTCGTTGTTAAGAAACATTTTTTCATCAAAAGAGGATATGGAAAAATCTGCAAATAGAAATCCCATGAAAAGATTTGGAAAACCCGAAGAAGTAGCCAATATTGCAGTTTTTTTAGCATCTAAAGAAGCAAGCTATGTAACAGGGGGTGTATATTCTGTAGATGGAGGGGTTTCTAGTTCTAGCGTATATTCAAAATGATACATCCTTCCTCTAAAAAATTTAAAATATTTCTACAATTTTTATTTCAAGAACTCAATCCTAATATTGCTTCCGCCAAATCGCCGTTGGAATCCTCAAGTGCCGAACGTGCCCTTGCTTCATCGGAACCGGATTTTTCCATCACGGTTTTCACATCTTCTTCAGAAAACTTCTCGCCGGCTTCTTCCCGAACATCGCCAGAAATCTGGAACATTTCTTTGCCTTGAATATTCATTTTTGTTACAGAAGGATTTTCTATAATTAATTTGCTATCGTCGGGCTTTTCTATCACAACTCGCGAGGCGTCGATTTCTTCCTGTGACATGCCGAGCTGCTTCATCATTGCTTGCATTTTTTTTGGATTTAATCCGCCTAGTCCTGGGAACATGTTTTAAGATAAGTCTAAGGGTTTTTATTGTTTTCTGTCTTAACCGAACCAGAAACCTAAGAAAACTCTGAAAAGAATTATCATTATTACAAACGCGACTATGTGAATCGGCTGGAGCATTATTTTGCTCTTGTATTCTTCATCGAATCTCATAAGTCCGCCGAAGCCCGCGGGCATGCTTATTCTGTTGTCTGCCATTGTAAGGAAACCCAGGTTTCCTTGACACTCAACTTTCCGGAGATTGGTGCAAGGTGCTGGATGAAAATACTAGAATGAAATAGTTTTTAAAAGTTATTATATTCAGATTAGGATGGAATCTTATGATGCTTCTAAGGATGAAGACAAGATAAGGAAATTTTGGGAGAAGGAGAAGATCTACAAATTTGATGTTAATACAAAGAAAAAGATTTATTCAATAGATACGCCGCCGCCGACGGTTTCGGGAATGATGCATTTGGGGCACGCATTTTCTTATTCCCAGCAGGATTTTATCGCGCGATTCAAGAGAATGCAACTTGCTGGTAACGGACAGGTGTTTTATCCTTTTGGGACTGATGACAATGGATTGCCTACAGAGAGATTAGTTGAAAAAATTAAAGGTGTTAAGTCCAAGGAGATGTCTCGAGGAGATTTCATAAAACTTTGTTTAAAAACTCTTAAGGAAATAACGCCGGATTTTATAGAGGACTGGAAAAGAATCGGTTCGTCGTGTGATTTTGATATTTCATATTCGACTATTGATAAGAATTCACGGCGAATTTCCCAGAGTTCTTTCATTGAATTGTACAAGAAGGAGAAAATATACTTTGCTGATTTTCCGACTATTTGGTGTCCCGAATGTCAAACGGCGATTGCGCAAGCAGAGTTGGAGGATAAAGAACTTAATGGATTGTTTTCAACTTTGAAATTTTCTTGCGATGGAAAGGAACTTCTTATTGCTACAACGCGTCCTGAACTTCTTGGCGCGTGCGTCGCAGTTTTTGTTCATCCTGAAGATAAACGATACAAATCACTTGTTGGAAAAAAGGCAAAAGTTCCTCTTTTTGATTTTGAAGTTCCAATTATCGCAGATAAATCTGCAGATCCGAATAAAGGAACGGGAGTTTTGATGGTTTGTTCTTATGGGGACAAATTTGATGCTGATGCCATTGCGCGCCATAAATTAAATCCGCGAGTAATTCTTGACAAGAACGGGAGAATAATTAAGGAGGAGTTTGGGGGCATGAATGTTAGAGAAGCAAGGAAGAAAACTCTTGAAATTCTTAAAGAAAAGAATCTTGTTGCGGAACAGAAACAGATTACTCATGTTGTTAACGTTCATGATAAATGCGGGACTGAAATTGAATTTATTCCGACAGAGCAGTGGTTCGTAAAAATTCTCGATAAAAAGAAAGAGCTTCTTACACAGGGTAGGAAAATTAAGTGGTTCCCTGAGCATATGAGAAAAAGATATGATAATTGGGTTAATGGACTCGAATGGGATTGGAATATTTCAAGAGACCGACACTTTGGAATTCCGATTCCCGTTTGGTATTGCAAGGATTGCGATGAGGTTATTCTTCCAGAAGAGAAAGAGCTTCCAGTGGATCCTTTGGAGACAAAAAAGAAATGTCCAAAGTGCAAGAAAGATGCTTCGCCCGAAGAAAAAGTTCTTGATACATGGGCGACTTCAAGTTTGACGCCGCAAATAGCTTCTAGTCTTGTTGAGGACAAAGTAAAGATTCCCTACTCCTTGAGACCGAATGGGCACGATATAATAAGGACTTGGGCATTTTACACAGTTGTTAAATCTTATT
>JAHJMH010000013.1 GCA_018821425.1 Nanobdellota archaeon | reverse complement strand
AATTGGCTACGAAAGAGAAAAGAAACACACCAAAAAATCCCCGATAGACCTAGACAGAATTCTTTACTTCCACGAATACGACAAAAAAAAGATGAAGAAACTGAATAAGGTTTATTGATTTCTTTCTACACCCTGCTCCAAAATTTTGATAACAGGATAGAATCACATCTAGTTCAATTAATCCTCATAAGAATTTCCTCGCTTAATTTTATTCATAATGAAAAACATGACAAAGTCTGTTTTGAATTAACATCAATCGCACGAAGCGCGCAAATTCTCTTTCTCTCTTTGGGAGGGTGGGCGGGACAAATCTAATTGGGTAAGAATAAAAACCGCCCTCAAAAATCAAAGGGCGAAAAAAATAAATTTATCTAATTTCTTTTGAAGCAATTATCTCCAAACTTCTATTCCTAAATCGGAAACTTCTTTTGAAACATTCGAACTTTCTTCAGTAGGCTTCCCAAGAAGATAAGGTGAACTCACGCCCGTCATAATGGTAATAACTCTGACCTTTCCCGTAAACTCTTTGCTAATTCTAGCACCAATAATAACATTCGCTTCAGGTCCCAAGTTTTCCGAAACAATTCTTCCAATGTGGTCAAACTCTTCAAGTTTCAAATCGGGACCACACGTAACGTGTATCAACGCTCCAGTAGCGCCCTTATAATCCACATCAAGTAGAGGATGTGTAAGAGCTTGCCTGACAGCTTGAGTCACTTTCTCAGAAGAATCGTCTTCGCCAATACCAATAACAGCAACACCTCCGTTTTTCATAATTGCAGAAACGTCCGCATAATCAAGATTGATCAAGCTAGGCAATGTAATGGTTTCAACAATTCCTTTACACATTGTGCTTACAAGCTCGTTCGCCACTGCAAACGCTTGCTCAATTGGAAGCTGCCCTGCGATGTCGACAAGTCTATTGTTATCAAGAACGATGCATGTATCCGTAACGTCTCTAAGTTCTTGAAGTCCAAACTCTGCTTTGTCAATTCTTGCCTTCTCAGATTCAAAGGGCATTGTAACAACACCAATAACAACCGCTCCTGTTTCTTTAGCAAGCTGAGAAATAACTGCTGCCGCGCCCGTTCCAGTTCCACCACCCATTCCTGCGATGATGAAAACCATATCTGCTCCAGAAGTAGCTTTCTTAAGTTCAGAAAGAACTTCCTTCGCCGCCTCTCTTCCTTTTGCAGGATTTCCGCCCGCTCCCAATCCACGCGTCAATTCCTTACCAATAAGAATTTTCTCATCAGCTTTGGAAACGCTAAGGTGAAGTGCATCGGTGTTAACTGCATAAACAGTTGCTCCATTAATACCTTTGTTGTAAAGCCATGTTACCGCATTACAACCCATACCTCCCACACCAAAAACTTTGATACTCGCCTTTCCGGCTTTCAAATCGTCAAAGTTAATGCTGTGACTCTCTGCATTCTTTATTGCTTCTGTTGCAAAATCTAACGCCATATTTTTTTTCTTAACCTCCTTTCACTTGTATGTTCCGTCAGAAGCGATTTCTTCTAAACCCCACAAAAGGTTTAAATAGTTAACACACTCCTAACTATTACCAAAGAAATAATTCGCCTCTCACAATACTAATCTCTTCGATGGCCGTCGAATAAATTAGTGTAATGAGAAAAACAGTACCTGCTTCTTTAAAAATATTTGTATACACAAAAATGAATATTTTTCGGCGTAGCTGGAGCGTAGCGAACTAAAAATATTTGCGTCCTACAAAATGAATATCTTTCTGAGCGTCGGCGACCTAAAAATATTATGCTTATTTAAAATAACGTTTATTCAACCATCAAATTACTTGAATTACTCCTTCTCCAAAATTTCCGCGCGAATTCCATTCTCTTTGCACAATTCAACAAATTCTTTCGCATCATCTTCACTGCCAACAATTGCTCCCCAATGCATCGGAATTGCTAAAGTCGGTTTTATCAACCTCGCAGCCTCAGCCGCTTCTTCTGCAGTCATTGTAAACCTCCCCCCGACAGGAAGCAAGGCAATAAATTCCTTCCCAGACTGTTTATAACCTGTAAGTTTTTGCATTTCAGGAATCAGATCAGTATCACCAGAATGGTAAATCACCGTCTCGCCAACTTTCACGACATAACCCATCCACGATTCGTCTTGAGGGTGAAAAGATTTGTCGATGTTGTAAGCAGGAAAAGCGTAAACTTTTATCTCGCCAAGATCTAACTCTCTTCCAGGTTCTATAAGTTCAATTTTAATCGGAACTTCAAACCTCGTAACCTTACTCTGGCAATCCGCCGACGCGACAATCCGAGTTCCATTCTTCACAATTTTTTTCATATCGAGATAACTACAATGATCATGATGACTATGCGTGATAAGAATTATGTCCGCCTTCTCCATTCCATCCTTTATATTATAAGGGTCGATGTAAATAACCTTGCCCCTCTTAATTAAAAACCCAGAATGCCCGAGCCACTTTAGTTCAATCCCGTTAACCTTCATGAAAGAGAAAAACGGCCGCTCTTTTTAAGGATTGCGAAAAACTATTTCAAAAACCTAACTCTCCTAGTTTCCAAATCAATCAGCGCGGCCAGACCTTCATTCGCCGCGCCAGGATTCACTAAAGTTGTTCTTCCGATTTTAATCTGCCCAACATTCTCATGAACATGACCCGCCAAAGCCAAAACAGGATGAAACTCTGTTATAATTTTTTTAGCAAGTTTTGAACCATGGTGCTTCCCCCGAACTTTCTTATGCGCATGCCTTCCGAGCTTATCCAGCTTCGTGTTATATGGAACAATATGCGAAACAAAAATCAATTTCTCTTTTTTGTTCTCTTTTTTGTATTTTCTAAAAAGTTTCTCAAGAATTTTCTTGTGTTTCCTAAAAGCCTTGCTCTTAACATCGCCAGGAGAACTATGCCCCCTCATTCCAACAAAAACATAATCATCAAATTTCAAGGCCTTGTAATCAAATCTATGAATATTCTTATATTTTTTCAATCTCTTAGCAATCGTATCTTTCTTATCCCAATTGGGCATAGATTTCTCTTTCTCTGAAAAATCTGAAACGTCGTCCGGACTTGGCCAATCAATATTTCCGAGGACCGTATAAATCGGAACATTCAATTCATTCAACGATTTCAAAACACGTTCAGCCATTTTCAAATCTTTCATAACAATTTCTTTATATTTCTTCTTCCCAATAATCTTCCAAAGCTCAACATCTTTTCCATAACAATGTTTGAACCAAAGTTTTCTATAATGAAATGGTGCAAGATCTCCAAGGGAGACAATCAAATCAATTTTTTCTTTTTTGATTAATCCTTCAAATTTCTTAGGAAATTTTCCATGAAAATCGCCTATAACCAATATTCTCATCCACAAATAAAGGAAACAAGTATTAAAAAACTTTCAAAGTGAAAATTAATAAACTGCTTTTCCCTTTTCACAACATGGCGCAAGAAGCAAAAATAGGTCTTGAAATTCACGGCTACATCGACACAAACGAAAAATTATTCTGTTCATGTAAGGCAATCCACGGCGCGAAACTGACAAATCCAAATGTGAATATCTGCCCCATTTGCACCGGTCAACCCGGCGCGAAACCAATGGCGCCAAATGCAAGAGCTTTGGATAAAGCAATTCAAATTGCGTTGATTCTCGGCTGCGAGATAAATAAAAAAATAAGCTGGCAAAGGAAACATTATTCCTGGCCAGACCTTCCCAAAGGTTATCAAAATACTCTTTCAGGACCCCACTCGACACCGACGGGAAAAAACGGAAAATTCCTCGGAATAAAAATAAGTGAATGCCATCTTGAAGAAGATCCAGCAGCATGGAATCCAAAAACAGGAGAAATAGATTACAACAGGTCTGGAATCCCACTAATAGAAATAGTTACTGAACCCGAATTCAAAAATTCAGAGCAAGTTGAAAAATGGCTCCGCGAATTAATAATCACACTGGGTTACGTGAAGGCTCTCGACAGCGTCGCAGGAATAAAGGCAGACGTGAACATTTCGGTGAAGAAATCAAATTACACAAAAATTGAAGTAAAAAATGTCAACTCAATAAAAAACATAAAAGATGTTATTGATTTAGAAATTGAAAGGCAAAATAAAAAGGGCGAAGTTCCAAAGGAGCAGGAAACAAGAGCATACGACCCTATAAAAAGAGCAACAAAAAAAATGCGCTCAAAAGAAGACGCGCAAGATTATAGATTTATTTCTGACCCTGATCTTCAAGAAATCAACATAACTCAACAAAGAATAATCGCCCTCAAAAAAACGGTTCCCGAAACTCCTTCAAAAAAATTGAACAAACTTATTAAGAAACACAAAATACCAAAAAACTCTGCAGAAATCCTCACCAAGAATATTGACGTCATCGAACTCTTTGAAAAAACAATAAACAAGATTAATTCGAAACTCACAACACGATGGATTTCTGAAGAACTATTCAGTGTTCTAAATTACAACAAAAAACGATTGGATGAAATTTCCATAAATCCAGAACATTTCATAGAACTTCTTGAACTCATTGAAAAGCGCATAATTACAGAATCAAAAGCTCGTGAAATTCTTCGATCGTGGATTCCAAAATCCGAATCTCCAAAAGCAAACGCCAAGGAACATTCTCAAATAGGAAACAAGGAAGAAATTGAAAAGGCCGTCGACGAAGTGATAAAAAACAACACTGCCGCAGTTGAGGATTACAAATCAGGAAAACATGAAACAATAAACTTCCTTATAGGAAAAGTTATGCAAGCGACGAACAAGCGCGCGAATTATAATCTCGCGAAGGAAATTTTGGTTGAGAAGTTGAAATGATTCTATTCCTCAAATTAAAACTATTTGCCCATTTTGCATAAGCATTCCAACCATAAATAATTTCACTCATTTTCTTTTTAGATATTTCTCCTAGAGAAAAGATATTTATTTTATTTAAGACGTTTCTTATATTTCTCTTCCTTAACAATTTAAAATAATAAAAATTCCTAAAGCCGACGAAATCAACGCCGCGCGACAAATTGATTATTTTGCATTTTTGCGGATGAAGTTCTAAATTCAGTTTATTAAATAAAAAATCCTCTATCGCCCCCCCCCCGAATCCGAAGGTTCTCCTCGGAGGAATCCAATAGGACAAAATCATCTACATATCTGATATAGTATTTTGCGCCCAATTTGTTTTTGACAAATTGGTCTAACTCATTCAGATAAACATTAGCAAAAAACTGGCTCGTTAGATTTCCCAGAGGCATTCCTTTCCCAATGGGATTGTCTGAAACATTGTTTTTCAAGATTAATTTTATTAGGGAGATAATTTCTTCATCACTAATCTTTTTTCTTAGGACAGCTATGAGAAAATTGTGATTGACTTCTCGAAAATATTGTTTTATGTCTGCTTTGAGACAATAAGCACGAGAAGTCAAATTATTGGTTACTTTTCTTTGAAACTTTCTAAACCTGTTGAGGGCAAGCAACGAGCCCTTGCCTTTTCGGCAAGCACAATTATCAAAAATAAATGATTTCTCATAAATTGGTTCAAGAATATTCACAATAGCATGATGAACAATTCTATCTCGGAAATGCGACTTTGAAATTTTGCGAGTTTTCGGGTCGCGCAAAATGAATGTTTTCAAAGGTCTTGGTTTGTAAGTTTGACATTTTAGATTATTATGAAGCGATTTAATATTCTTGCCAAGATTTTTTTCAAATTTCTGAACATAATGCTTCTTTGTTTTTCCTTTTCTTGCTTTTCTCCAAGCAAGAACGAGATTCTGAATTGAACACACTTCAGAGTATAAATTCTTGTAAATTTTCATAGCATAAATGCCCTGAAAGGACTATTCCGAGATTCGAGTTCCTGTTCGACGGATTCCTGTTGCAGTTGAAGTTAGACCTGTTGGAATTCGCATTGGACCTCGCGAGCCAAAATAGCCGAATATGCCAATTGCCACCTTTCCTCCAAGTTTCGCTTTCCGGAAAATTACTAATTGTTGGAAATGAATTTCATGACTTAAAATAAATCTAAATGATGTGCTAACAATCCGGCGTGTAGTCCGCGTCTTTCCCTCTTGCTGAAGGAGAAAAAGTTTCAGGACAAAAGTGTTAAGAAAAAATACTTTAAAAATTTTCGCGCAAGCGTTTTTATCGACTCACCAGCCAGCAGAACTTATTCACGTTTCTTAGAAGCCCTTACCCCGAGATTCGAGTCCCTGAACGACGGAAACCAGTCGCAGCTGAAATCAGACCCGACGGAATCCGCATCGGACCCCGCGACAGCACCATCTT
>JAHJMH010000012.1 GCA_018821425.1 Nanobdellota archaeon | reverse complement strand
CCCTATATTCATTTCAATTTACAATCTCCTTATCAGCGTCGGTAAACCTCAAATTCTGATTTGATATCTTCGTTTAACGCTCAAATGCGGGATTAAAAATTGTCGCATAACATCGCTGATTAAACGAAATTGCTGAAAATAAAAAGTAGACATAATCTCTAAGAAAGAGCGTGCGGTTTTATCAAAGATAAAATAAATAGTCGGCTTCGCCGAAATTATTTATTGGGCACTTTTGAAAACATCGTTCTTTATTTCTTTCAACAACTCTAAAAACAAATCTCCTAAATCCTTACGATAAAATACTTCCTTCTTTTTTCCATCATAAAAATTCCATCCAACACCCTTATCAGAATAAAAAAGATTTTTTGTTGCTATCTTAGAATACAATCTTTTTTCCTTGCCTTGTTTTTGAAATTTAGTTAGAGGAGTTCTAACCTCTGTAAAAATAGTTAAATTTTTCTTAAGTTTTTCCTTTGAATTTTCATTTAGAAAATTTCTTTTTTTATTTATCTCATTTATTAGTCTAATCAATTCATAAGTTCCCATCACCCATAATTCTGAGATGGTAACATGTCTAAGTTTTCTTAGGCGGTCTCCATCTAATTGCGAATTTATTTTTAATTTTGGAAATTCCTCAATTAATTCTACATCCAATATGCCTAATCCTTGAGCATTTCCAACTAAAAGCATTTCAATATACATTAAACCAATTGAATTCTTAATCCATTCAGAGTGCCTATTTTCTTCCATAAGACTCTAGAAGAAGATAAGTTTTTAAGTTTAGTTTTTCTTTAACAATTATGGCTAAGAAGAATTTACCAAAAAAGAAATTCATTGGTTAGATTTTACAATCGTAAATGTTTTTGTTACTATCATCTGTACGATTGTTTTAGCTTATCCTGTTTTATGGGTAACAATAACATTGGGTGGAGGTTTTGGGTTAGGATTATTTATCTTATTTGTTTTAGCAATGATCATATCTCGTATTATTTTAAGGAAAATTGAAGACGCAAATTAAAAAGGGTCCAACTTCTTTTTCCTCAAAAAGAAATAAAAAAGCGCGTTTCTAAGAGCAAAAGACAATTTTCAGCGACGGGATTTCTGGAAATGAAAAAGAACGTCTTGAGCAACAAATAAAAAATGTTGATTACGAAATTAATCAGGAAGTTTACAAACTTTATGGATTAACTGATGAAGAGATTAAGATTGTTGAGGAGAGCTTGGGATGATGAAATATCCCAAGAATTATATAGACAACCAATATTAGGTATATATAGAGTAGAAACACACAAATATCTATAAAGGTCTATAACCATTATGGTCTATGCCAAAAGCAGAAATTAATTTACCAGATGGAACAAAAATAGTTATAGATGGTTCTGTCGACGATATAATAAGAGTTCAGCAGGCATTCTCAAATAAAAGTTCAACACCACAACCTACTCGTGGCAAAGACGAATCACATAATATACCTAAAAAGAGAACTAGTAAGATTGGACCTCTTGGAAGAATCAGAATCTTGGTGGGTGAGAACTTTTTTAATGAAAAAAGAAATCTAGAGGAAGTTAGAAAAATTCTCGAAGAGAGAGCCATTTTCTACAAAACTTCAGATATTACCCCATCATTAATTCGTCTTGTAAAGAAAGGCGAACTAAGAAGACTAAAAGAAGATGGACAATGGAGATATGTTAATCCTTAACAAAAATGAAATACAAACTTAAACCAGTTGTACAAAAAGTGATGAACATTTTGAAAAGGGAAGGTTTTTTCATAGAAAGGATGCGCGGCGACCACATCATTATTAACAAAATACCTTCTTTGCGACGACCGATTGTTCTTGTAAATGTAAAGAAGCCAACAAATGTGGTGCGCCAAAATCTTTTATCTGCGTGCCATGAATCTGGAGTTTCTAAAGATGTTGTTCAAGAATTGAATGAACTATTAAGATATTAAAATCAATTTGCTAATCATCGGGGTGTTATTATCCTCGCTATTTTCTGCTTTTATCAACCGTTCGCGCTCCCAAGGGGCGGACTCAAAATAAAGTTCAAGCGCCTCTCTTAATCGCGTCTTGGCTTCCTCTATTGTATCTCCTTGAGTCACAACATTAGGAATTTGCATAGAACCGACGCTATACACTTTATTTTTTCCCTTACCTTCGGGATAAATCACAATATCTATCTCTATTCTTTTCATACACTTCCTAAATATCTAAAGTTTATAAATCTTATATTTTTAAAATCATCAACAGAAAATTAATCTTCAAAAATTATCCGGGTCTTCTTCAACTCGACGCCGCTGCGGCAAGTTTTTGATGAAAGTCGTTACGCTTTCTTCTTAACAATCTCAGTGCAAACCCCTGCAGCAACTGTTTGCCCTGCGTCTCTTATGGAGAATCTTGACATTGAAGGATTATCCTTGCTTGTTTCAATACAAAGGTTTCCTTGTGGTCTGATTCTAACTTTAGCTGAATCTCCATTTTTCAAGAAATCAGGATTTTTCTTTGAAACTTCCCCCGTCTTTGGATCAATCTGTTCAATGAGTTCTGAAATTTGGCAAGGAACTTGTGCCGTGTGAACATGGAAAACAGGCGTATAACCTTTAGCAAGAACAGTTTGGTGATTGATAACGGTGATTGTTGCAAGGAACTCTTCAACGACTGCCATCGGCTTTGCGGCGTCACAGATAACATCTCCACGAGCGATGTCCTTCTTTCCGATTCCTCTTATGTTGATTCCAACATTGTCTCCAGCATCAGCCTGATTGATTGTTTCGTGATGCATCTCTATTGTTCTAACTTCGCCCTCAATTCCTTTTCCAGTTCTTCCAGGCAATACAATAACTTTCTGTCCGAGTTTCATAATTCCAGATGTAATCTTTCCAACAGGAACTGTGCCTGCTCCAGTAATTTCATAAACATCCTGAACAGGCATTCTCATTGGAAGGTCTGTTGGCTGTTTTGGCTCAGGGAAAATATCAAACTGTTCCATAATTGTTGGACCTTTGTACCAAGCCATATTCTCAGATTTCTTGAAAACATTATCTCCCTTAAGTCCTGAGCATGCGATAAAGTTAGTTGTTTCAGGATTAACTCCAACACCTTTCAAAAGGGCTCCAACTTCTTCCTTAACTTTGTTGTATCTGTCTTCTTTGTATTCAACAGCGTCCATTTTGTTTATTGCAACAACAATGTTCTTTACTCCCGCAGTTCTAAGGAGCCATAAGTGTTCGGTTGTCTGAGGTTCGACTCCGGTTGGCGCAGCAACAACAAGGAAAGCCGCATCGGCCTGACTCGCCCCAGTAATCATGTTTTTAACGAAGTCTCTGTGGCCTGGCGCGTCAATGATTGTGATTTGATATTTCTGAGTCATAATCTTTTTGTAAGAAAGGTCAATTGTAACTCCTCTTTCTCTTTCTTCTTTAATGTTATCCATGACGTAAGCAAACTCGAAACCTGCTTTCCCATGTTTTTCTGCTTCTGCTCGAAGCTTGGTCATTTCCTGTTCTGAAACTGCGCCAGAGTCAAACATTAATCTTCCGACTACTGTTGACTTCCCTGCGTCAACGTGCCCAACGAACACCGAGTTCAAATTTGGTTTTTCTTTAGCCATTTGTTTAAATAAAATTCTTTTTAGAATCTTTAATAATCATTAATAAAAATTTGGGTTTATAAATTTTTTGTTTGTGCACTTTACAACTACTATGGTCAAAATCACTTTAAGTAAGTTGTGACAAGGCTTACAATGACGACACCGAAGGCAAAACCTCCGATAACATCCGTAAACCAGTGAACATTCAGATAAATTCTGCTGAAACCGACGAGTAAAATTAAAAGAACATTCGCGAAGATGAACGCGTTTTTCGCTAAATTATTTTTTATCTCGCGCGCAAAAATGTAAATCATTGACAAGAAAAGAATAACAGCGACGACGGAATGATTGCTTGGAAAACTGTAGCCTGTTTCTTGAACTGCAGACAGAAGCGGCCGTGGTCTCTGGATCGCGAACTTAAGTATATTACTTAGTAAATATCCTGCAACGAGACTAATTGACAAAATAAAAGCTTCTTTTTTTCTGTCTTTAAAATATAGCAAGAGAATTGCGAGCACAGAAATACCCACTAAAATTTTATCAAGCTGGCTGCTGAGGAAAATAAAAAAACTCGAAGCTGCACCGCCCCCAAGAAGGGCGACCTTCTGACTTATCGCGTCGTCAATTCCAGGATTTCCTAAAACAACGAGCATTAAGATTATAATAAAAATCGCGGACGAAGCCAAAGCCGCAGTCATCCAATAATTTTTTCTCATCAGAAAAACAATCCTTAATTAGTTAAAAGGTTATTGTTCGCCCGCCTTTTCGGCAGCTTTCTTTTCCAATCCAGAAATCTTTCTTCCCAAATTATCAATTAACCAGGAACCATCTTTCAATATCTCACAATACTCTTGACCTGTACTCTCGCTATTTTCTGGAATCAAAATCCTTGCATTCCAAACATTCCTGTAAGTCCTTCTTCCAAAACTTTCGAACATTAAGCGGACTCTTCGAGCAGCTTGTTCTACATTATCTGTCCCAACATAAAATTCATAAAAATCTTCTGGAGCATAAGGCTCAACATTTTTGGTTATTGTCTGTAATAGAAACAACTTGGACTTGGACTTTGTAATCTGCCATAAAAAACACAACCATCTCTTATTTATAATATTAATTATCCCATAAAAGTTATTTCAGAAAACTACCGATTCTCACTGCTCATCTTTGTGATACAAATCTAGCATGATTATAAGTTCTTCTTCAGCAGAATAAGCATATGATAATCTGAAGTGCCCGACATAAACTTCTCTCGTGCCTTTTCTTTCGTATCTCATAGGTTTCCCAACTTCAGGTTTTTCAATAATTTTTAGAATCTGTTTCTTAATCTGAATTTTAAAAGAAAAAGAAATCCACTGCCTTTAGGCAGTGGTGAGTTGAACAAAACTTTTTCTATTTTGTTTTATTGATTATGGGAGCCGAGATACTCGGCTCTTCGAAAGTTTCAATGTAGTTGGAACTTTCCAAAACTAAATAAATCTTTCTAAAACAAAAATGGAAACACAAATTCAACTTAGCGAGAGCTTTGCAGAAAAGTATGAAAGACATGGACACAGCGTCGGTAAAATAATGATGCATCTCGAATGGTGCACAAAATACAGATACAAAATGTTTGGAAAAATAGAATACCGAAACTTAGTTTCGGCTTGCATACGGCGCGCAGCGTCACTGCACCAAATTAAAATAATTGAACTCAACGTTCAGCCGGAGCATGTTCATTGCATTGTAAGTTTTGAATTTGTTTTATCAGCGTCGGAAGTTTTACAGATTCTAAAAGGTCTCTCCGCAAAACTTTTCTTTGAGCATCATGCGAAATCGAGGCT
>JAHJMH010000011.1 GCA_018821425.1 Nanobdellota archaeon | reverse complement strand
ACATCAATGTCAAACTTCTTAATCAGGATCCTTACCCTGTGATTCCGGGAGAGAATGTAAAAGTTGTTTTCCAAGTAACCGATTTTTCTGCCCCGTACTTGCGCTAAGTCGGATTCGGAAAGATGAGAAATGTTGTGACTGCCAAGATAAATTTCTCCTTTTGTTGGAGTGTCGAGGCTTCCGATAAGATTCATCGCAGTACTTTTTCCTGAACCCGAAGGTCCCATGATTGCGACGAACTCGCCGCTTTTTATTTCGAGACTGATTCCGTCGACGGCGCGAATGATAGAATTCCCCCTGTGATAATATTTCGCGACGTCTTTCAGGACGATTAGACTCTTCGGTTTTTCCATAAAAAGTAAAAGAAGTGGAGAATTATAAATGTTTTTTGTTGAATCTTAAATCAGCAGAAAAACAAACTATATGTTCAAACAGAATAATCTTTTTAAACGATTTTGGTCTCTAGGAGCATGAGAAAAATCGGTTTGATGATTGTAATAATTATATTGGGGATTTTCTCGGTTTTTCTTGTTTCTTCCCAAGATAATGATTCTAATATTCCGGCGCTCTGTCCTGATTTTAACGAAGACGGGATTTTGAATCAAACTGATTTTGAATTGTTTTCCGAGAATTATGCCGTTAGGGAAGTAGATTCAACAAATGCCGAATACGATTTGAACGAAGACGGGACTATAAATTTCGCTGACTTTATTTTGTTCGGGCAGAATTATAAGGTCGGCAAAATGTGTCCTGTTGAAGATTTTGACGATGGTGCTGATTCTGATTGTATAGGTATGGGGGGCGGAGTTCAGACAGGAAATTGCAGTGCGGAAGGGAAATATTGTTATTCTGGTTCGTGTTGCGGGGACGATTCGAATGAATATTTTGTGTATCAAAAAGCAGGAACTTCTCCTTACATTGAAAATAAACCTTCTGAAGGAAGATGTTATATTCAAGAGACCGTGCCAGCTTTTTGCTTGTTTAGTGATGATGGGAAACAGCCGGGCAGTTACGTTGGCTCTGTGGATAATACTCAATATAAATATAGCGACGGAGCGATTGCTGGGAGCCTCGTGGGGAATATATGGCGAGGTGCTATTTGTAATGCAGGGTTGTGGGACGAATTGTGCGACGTGAATCAAAATGCATGCAATGCCGGGTGCGGTGTTCAATGGCAAACAGAAAGTATTTGGATGAGTTCGGAGGGGTTCTGTTGCGGCGATGACGGCTTTGAGTTTTACACTCAAGGAACCGACGAAACTTCGGCGTGCTGTGCCGGAGCGGATTATTTTGTAGAGGACGGAATTTGCCGGGAAAAAGTTCATGATGTTGCAGTAGAAGTTGTTGCTCCGACGAACGCAAATGCCGGCGAGGATGTTGAGGTCAAAGCTAAGGTTTCCAACAAGGGGGATTTTAATGAAAATGTTAGCGTAATATTCTCTGTTGAAGACGGAGAAGGAAACATTACTTACGAAGATAATAAAAACATAATTGATTTGAAAAAGAATAATACGGAGGAAGTCAGCTTTATTTGGTCTGCTGTTAAAGGAGTTTATAATTTAGTACTTGAAGTCTTTGCGGATGACGATTCCGATGAATCAAACAACGAGGCGACGGGCGTGATAAATATCAGCGCACCCGTTCAAGAACCGGAGCCGCCTGAATGTTCAATTGGGGAAATAAAGTGCGAGGGAACTAATTATTTTACTTGTGTTGTTGATGAATGGTTTGGCAAAGGAGAAGTTCCTGGAAAATGTGGTGTTGAAATTCCAACAAGCTGCGAAGACACTGACGGGGGCTTGGATTATTTTACTGCGGGGAATGCAAAATTAAAATTGGACGGAAAATACAAAGGGCGTAAGGACGTTTGCAAAAGAAAATCAACAACAAATCTGGGGGATTTTCTAAATAATGTTGGAGTTGGCGGCGGACATGTTGTTTATAATGAATACACTAATTATCTTTATGAAGCCTATTGCAAAAATGGAATTCCTTCAACAAAAATCAAAGAGTGCGATTGTTACAACGGTGCTTGCATTTAATTCATCAATTTTGAGTAGTTACAAAAAGTAGTTTCTCGACGACAATAATGCTTATAAACCAATTGAGATTAAGATTAATATGGTGATGGAAAAGATTTATTTTCAAATAGTTTTAGACAATAGTTTTTATAGAGTTGAAAGGAGGTAAAGAAAAAGAAGATGAAAAAAATTTTGACGATTTTTTTAGCGATGATTTTGGTGATGGTTGGGATTGTTAGTGCATTGAATGGAATTGAAATTACTGCCCCTTTAGCTGGTCAAAATATTTCAGAAGTAGTAAATGTAACCTGGACAAATACTGACAGTGTTACAGGACTCAGTTTGCAATATAAAAGTGGAAATTGTGACGCTGGATCTTGGGGGGACTTAACCACAATTTCTGGGAGCAGTCCTAAGTACTATTCTTGGAACACGACGGAAGTTGCGGACGACGATTATTGTTTAAGACTTCGGTTTGGGATAACCACCTATAATAGTACTGAAGCGGTATTTATGGTCGATAACACAAAACCAACGCCTTCGTTTACAGTTACTGGAACAACAATTGCGGGAGAAACCTTGACGTTCAATGCAAGTGATTCAACAGATTCTGGTACTGGAATAGAAACATATAATTGGGATTTTGGAGATGATTTTGATGAGGGAGTAAGTGTTACCTACTCATATTCCGAAGCAGGTGACTATAATGTTACCTTAACCACAACGGATTTTGCAGGGAATACAAATTCGACAACGGCAGAAGTTTCAATTTCAGAAATTGAGTATGAGGGAAATGAAATAGCCTTAACAGGTGTTGTGGAGGGAATCAAAAATATTAGTTATACTTGGGATACTGGACTAGAAAATGTTAACTGCACATCTCTCACCACAGGCATACCTTCTGGAATATTGGTGGGAAATAGCTCGAGTAATTGTACAATTAATTGGGCGAATATTCCTTTTGCAGACATAGGGGGGTATAATATTTCAATTAGGGCAAACAATGAGACAAATGTTAGTTGGTACCGGGCAGAATTGACTGTT
>JAHJMH010000010.1 GCA_018821425.1 Nanobdellota archaeon | reverse complement strand
GTTCTCTTTATTTCGAATAAGAAAAAATAGTTCTGTTTTATTGAAAAGTTTTTATACTCTGTTTCTGATTTTTTATTTAGTTGTATGCCTGTGTAGCTGGGGTTTCTTTTTTACAAAAAAAGAAACTACCATGGTAGAAAAAAGTAAAATACCTTCGCCACACAAAACAACACGCCTGTGTAGCTCAGTTGG
Organism: Nanobdellota archaeon; assembly: GCA_018821425.1. GTDB lineage: Archaea > Nanobdellota > Nanobdellia > Pacearchaeales > GW2011-AR1 > ASMP01. Next base: position 5,878 of record JAHJMH010000010.1, on the reverse strand, counting down.
TTAGAGCGCGTCATTGGTAGGTAAGGAAACCGAGGTTTCCCTGACCGTCACCCTTCCCGAAATGCTCGCTCCGCGAGATATGGAAGAACCCAAAGATGACGAGGCCCTGAGTTCGACTCTCAGCACAGGCTTTCAACACATTTATAAAACTCTTTCTTTAATTTAGATTATGACAGAAAAGGAAGAATCAAAGCTTGAGATACTTAAGGAAAAGTACAAGGCGGTTCGGGAAAAGCACGGGCTCCCTTCTTTTGAAGAGCTTAATGAAGATTTTAATATCGAAAAGGCCACTGAACCTGAAACTGACATTTTGATTAGAGAAATTCGGAAATATGTCGGGGACAAAATTTTCAGCTACATGCGGTTTATTGAAAGTCTTTTGAATCCTGTGAACGCGCCGATGTTTACACTTTCGATTGTGAAACTTTTGAACACAGAAGAAAGGAAGAAACTTGAAGACATATACAAAGAAATGATGAAGAGCGAAGTCGCATTCATAAAACTCGACCTTGAGTTTAGCGAGGAGAAAGAAGCGCAGTTCATAAAAGATTCTTGCGAGTTTTGGAAAAGAATAAAGATAGACCTTCTTGAGATTCTTGGCAAGGTTGATTCTCGCTGGGACGACGAAAAGATTGAGATAAACAATAAAGGTTATTTCGGTTAGTTTATTCTGTCCCGCCCACTCGCCCGAAAAGATAGCACACCTTTGGCGCGAATTAGTACTCATGAGAACTGGATAAAATCGCGTTGGTTAATCTTAATTTAGTAAGTTTGTGATTAGCAATCCTTTGAGAAACGTCGCGTCAGCGATGGCAAATTATTCTTTCAACGCCTTAAAAATTTCTTCAAGTTTTATTTCGAAAAGTGCCGCGGGCATTTTTATTTTCCAGTTTGAGAGAACTCTGGGATGAACTTCTCCTGCCGAGCCGATTTTTTCCCCGTTGAAAATTATGTCTGCAGTTCTTCCTTCGATGAAGTGCGCGGGCGTTTCTTCAGTTTCCTTGAAATTCACTTTACTTTCAAGGTTAAGCATCCTGAACAAATACTCGATTATTTGTTTTATTCTTGTGAAGTTTCCCGAAGACAAAGAACCTGCGAGCATTTCATTTTCAGAGATGCTTCCTGACGATTCGGAGAAAACTCTTCCGGTTTCAAAAATTTGTTGAGGGTATTCAGAGTCAACATTTTCCGCGAGATTTTTCAACAATAAGTGCGACAGGTTTTCTCTTAATGTTGTATATTCCGTTTTCGAGCCGACGACTTCCAAAACTTCTGAATCTTTTGGCAAACCCATTTTTTCAACTTGATCTTTTTTCGTAGTGAGGTGATAATTTGAGACTTCAATTATTCCGAGTCCGGAAAGAATTTCTGAGATTTTTTTCTTGATTATTTCTTCGCCGTCTTTTTCTCCCACGGTGGCTATTTTTGGAATTTCCGGAACGAAGTTATCATAGCCGTAAGCTATGGCGACATCTTCGATTAAGTCGACTTCGTGGAGTATGTCTGTTCTCCAAGCAGGAATTTCAACAGAGGAATCTTTTGCGTTGTAGTTGTGGCCCATCCTCTCGAGGAATTCTTTGAGCTGTTTTTCTTTTAAATCCAAGCCGAGAGTTTTGTTGACGTTTTCAATTGATATTTTTAATTTTTGAGGTTGGAGATTTGGAGTTATTTCTTTTTTTCCTGCTCCGAATCTTAAATTCATTTGATAAATTTCTCCGCCCATGTCTGAAAGACTTGTTACAATTATGTTCAAGCATTTTTTTAAAATTTCAGAGTCTTCGCCGGAACATTCAACAAAAACGTCTTTTGTCTCTTCCGTAACCTTTCCTGTTGTTTGGGAGTTTATTATCGGTGGCATACTGAGAACTTTGTTTTCAGCGTCGAGGAATACTGGGAATTTTGCCTTTCCTGCGAGAAGATGCGCATACTCTTTTCCAGTTGGATTTCTTTGGAGAATCTCTAAACCGGAAAGTTCCCTTTCTGATTCAAGTGGAACAAATTTTATTTTGTCAGGTTCCATCGCCTCGAAAGTTATTGGTAACTTTATTTTTTCGAGCGGATAGATTCCTATTGCTGCTTTCTTCCTTTTTCTTCCTAATGTGATGTGGAGTTTTTCTTGGGTTTCAATTAGTTCTTTTATTCTTTCGTCATTAAATTTCAGCCCGCGGACAATTGCGCACGCCGTGTAAGGTCGAACGTCTTTGACCGAGGAATCAATTGTAACAGAATAATTTTTTTCTGGTTTGTTTAAAGGATATTCTTTGAGACCTTTTTCTTTTCCGATGAATGCCTTGAGCGCTCTACTGAATCCATGGTATGAAAGGAGGTCGGATCTATTTGGATTTACTTCTATTCTTAACTCGTTGGAATCCACGCCGTCCAGAGGAGTTCCGAACATTGCGATTTTGTTCTCCATTTTGGAATCCATGGTTCCGAAATCTTTTTCAAATTGATTTTTACTGAATGTTACAATTGCCATTTTATTTGAAGGATAATTTTAAACCATCTCCTTTTTTTCTTGGGTGAATATGAAAATGAACATGATTTACTACCTGACCTGCCGCTTCTCCGTTGTTTAGAGCTACATTAAAACCATCCGCGTTGCACTTTTTAACTAAAATTTTTCCAGTTTCTTTGATTGCTCCAATATATCCGCAACAGATTTCTTCATTGATATCACTCAAACTACTAAAATGTTTTTTGGGGATTACAAGGGTGTGATCTTCTACTACCGGGTTTGCATCTGCAAAGGCAAGAAAATTTTCGTCTTCCCAAATTTTATGGCAAGGCATTTCTCCCCTCACTATTTTACAAAATACGCAATCGTTTTCTTCGTTTGTCATTTCATTTCATCCAAAATTTCATTTTTCTTAGTTGAGTTAAGTTGTTTTTGTAAAGTTCTCTTAAATCTTTTATCTGATAATAGCTCATAATCATTCTGTCGAATCCGGGTCCCCACGCGAGAACGGGAATGTTTTCTCCAAGTAATGGAATCACAACTTCGGGTCGGAACATTCCTGCGCCGCCGAGTTCAAGCCAAACTTTTTTCTCAGGATGCCAGAAATCAATTTCAATACTCGGTTCTGTGTAAGGGAAATACGCGGGTCGAAATCTTAGTTTTTCATAGCCCATTTTTTTGAAGAATTCTTTCAGATATCCGAGAAGGTGTCTGAAGTTTGCGTTTTTGTCGACGACGATTCCTTCTGTTTGATTAAACTCGAAGCCGTGCGACCAGTCAAGAGTTTCGTTTCTTAAACATTTTCCGATTGCGAAGAACTTTTGAGGCAACGTGCCCCGCGGCGTTCGAGCGAGTTTTGAAAGAGTTTGCGCGGAAAGGCAAGTCGTGTGTGTTCTAAGAACAAGTCTTTTTGCTTCCTCCTCATTCCAGGAGTAATTCCATCCGGTGCTTCGGCTACCGTTTGCTACGACGCCGACCTCGTGACTTTTTTTTACATTTTCTATTGTTTTTTTATCCGCATCTAAGTTTTGCAATTTTTTATCTATGAAGAATGTGTCATGCATCTCTCTCGCCGGATGGTCCTGCGGTTGGAACAGCGCGTCGAAGTTCCAGAATGAACTCATAATGTAATTCCCCGTCATTTCTTTGAACCCCATTTCAGACCAAACATCTCTCGCGTAATCAATTGCCTGATTCACGAAATGTCTCCTTCCCCCATTTATTTTTGGGACGGGAAGCGTTACGTCGTACCTTCGGAACTTTTTCCCTTTCCATGAAGATTCTTTTTTTAGAATTTCCGGCGTTATCTGTTCTATCAATCCCCTGAATTCTTTTCCAATGTCAATTATCTTTTTTCCGAGCGTGGTTATTTTTATCTCTATAATTTTTTCTTCACTAACTCGTACGATGTCTTTTCTTCTTTCAAGAGTTTTCAAAGTTTCTGATTGCTCTTCTGTGAGTGAATCATATTCCGTCGGGAGCGATTCTATGAATGATTCTTCAGGACTTTTTCTTGAGATTTCTTCTTTGTTTCCACTGAAAATTATTTTTCCATTTTTTAAATCAATAAGGTTTCTTTTTTTTAACATTCCAAGTGATGCTTTGAATTCGTCTTCTGAAAGGCTGGATTGCTTTGCTGCTTCGGAAAGTTTGAGTATTCTTTTTTCGTTCAGGAGATTCAAGAGTCGCCTTTCCGGGAGACCTTTTTTTATGTAAAGTGCGCCGTTGACGCCGATGCTTATTAGTTTTAGTTTTCGCGTCATGATTTCAAGAACGCCTTTATCTTTCAAGTATTCAAGAGACCTCGTGACTGAGACTCTGTCAAGATTTGATTTCTTGCAGATTTCGCCTATGTTTTTTTCATCTAAATGCGGCAGGATTTTGCGCTCGTTTGGGCTGAGACTTTCGAGAAGTTTGTTTATATTTTTCTCCATTTTGGTATTAGTCTGTTGGGGATTAAAAGGTTTTTCGTTGAGTTCCGCTCCGCGATTTTCTTGAACTCTGAAACTGGCTTTGCTAAGTTTCTCCGTTAAGAATAAAATTAAGCGGGAAAATCCATGGATGAACTTAAATTAATCTCGCGTGATTTTACATTATTATTTTTTGTTTTCAATCGGCGAGTGTAGCTGACACGATTTCCTCAAAACAAATTCGCCCTCGTGCGAGCGTTCCTAAAACTCTTTCGTCATCCATGTCGGCATGCCGAGAACAAGGCCTAGCGCGCGAAGGTCGCGTCGGTCTTTTGTGTATTCTTTTTCGGATATAAATTCCATTTTCAGTTTGCTTTTGTTTGCGAGTTTTACATTTTGCCTTATGCGAGCAAGAATGTCGGATTTTTCCTTTTTCGAACGAGAACTTAAAATTTCGTCGAGATTTATTCCTATTGAAACCCCCGACCCTTTTGCGAGGCGCGCCAGGACTTGATTGAATCCGGATTCTCGTTGTTTCATCCTGTCTTTTTTTTCAGACATATTCAAAAGAAGCGTATCTACGTTTTCTTTTTCGAGGATTTTTCTGTTGAGTTCGTCGTCGTCGTCGCTCGCGAAAATTATTTTTTTCTTTGAAGCGCGTGCCTCTTTGATTGCCTTGCGCGCTTTTTGGAAATCGCGCTCACGGATTATGATTTGTTCCATAGTAGAAATAAGGCGGAGATGTTTATAATAATTTTGTTGTGAGATTTTTTTTGATAGTTTAATGAATGTCATGATATTGAGATTTTTGTTTAAGCCCTGTTAAACTCCCAGAACGAAACGAAGTGGAGTGAGAATGCAACGTGGTGCGGAACGAAGTGGAGCAAGTAATCTTTTTGGGTCGCTATTTTATTTCTTTTTATATTCTGATTTTAATTTTGAAAAAACCAACGTATTACGAAAATCGTTAAAATGTTCGCTAAAAGCATCTTCTCTAAATTTTCCTTCATACTTATAACCACATTTCTTGGCCACTCCAAAAGAAGCTTCATTTCTTTCATCACATTTTATTTGTATTCTATTTAATTTCAATTTTTCAAAAGCTTCTTTTTCTAGAATTTTTACTGCTTCAGTCATATAACCATTTCTAGTATGAGAAGAAGTTAGCCAATAACCAATTTCTCCAGATTTCTTTTTTTCATTTATATCAAAAATAGAAATATTCCCAAGATATTCATTATTGATAAAGAGACCATATTCAACCTTTTTTCCTTTTTCTGTTTCCTCATCTTTATCAAACAAATATTTCAGGCTATCTTCTACTTTTAGAGTTAATTTAGGCCAAGGAAACCAAGGTTCAAGATGCTTACGATTTTCATCAATTACTTTGAACATAGATTCAGCCATTTTCAAAGTTGGTTTTGTCCTTTTCAAAATTAATCTCTTGCCTTTAAGTTGATTTTTGAATTTTAAGGTCATAAGTTAATAAGATTTATCAGAATATAAAAAG
>JAHJMH010000048.1 GCA_018821425.1 Nanobdellota archaeon | reverse complement strand
CACGATTCTCCTTTCTCCATAATTCACACGGTAAAGGGCGCGATACTTTCCGATTCTTATCCTAAATGTCGGTAGATTATAGCCAAGAACCCTTTTTGCATTATGGGGAACAAGATTCAATGAAAGGGCGTCAATTTTATCCAGATTCTTTTCGCAACTTTTTTGTCTTGACTTTTAAGAAATTTTCTTGGTTGACCATCATAACCAATTTCAAAACTCATATTCCTAATTCTCGTCTTAATCTCTCTGAAGAAACAAGTTTTCCTGAACGTTCATTTTCTATGCTTCCATCAAGCATCTTTTCTTCTTCCTCTGTTAGAATTGCATCCGCATCAATCATATTATCTCGAATAAAGTTTAATGTTTTTTCAATCCTTTCTAACCTTTTATCAATACTTTTTTGTTCCATAAATAGGAGAGAGTCTATAGATATATAAGCTTTTCTTAGTCCCGCCGAGCGCAACGAGGCGCCGCATAATTATTCAACATCACGCGAGCAAAACGAGCGTTTCCCTTCCGCGTTATTCTCCTCTTTATTCCACGTCGTTCCATTCCCGATTTTATTTTGATACACTCAACTAAATTTTTATCTCGTCAGTTTGCGCTTTAAGTTTTTCATAGTTCTCTAATATAATGATGATGAGTTTTCATAAAAAACTGATATAATTATAAATAATCTTCTCCCTAAAAACCTATGAAAAGTTTTAAGATTATTTTTGATAAAACAATGATAAAGCAATTTAAAAAGGAGGGGCAAAACAATGCTCTCAGAGAGATTCTCTCAAAAACCTTTAATAAGATAGAGGAATTAGGACCAAGAGCGGGAAAACTTTTGGATTCTCGATTACATATTTATGAAATAAAACTTCGGCATCCTCCCTTAAGGTTATATTACAAGCATAATATACTAACGGACGAAATATATATTTTTGAATATGAAATGAAAACCTCGGAGAAGAAACAAAAAGGGACAATAGAAAAAATTAGAGAATTTTTATTAAAATCCTAAATCGTCTCTTGTAAATTTTCTCTCATTAGAAATATTTTCTTCAAATTCCAAAAGTCTTTTATATATAGTGGAATTTCTAAGGAAAGCTATTTCTTGTTTCATTTGTTCTAATTTTTCTTTCGGGATTGTTATTACTTCCATAATAGAAATTAGTTGCGAGAATTTATATATCTTTCGCAATCTTTTTTGTTAAGATTAACATCTTTCTCTAAACACCAAACCGGCGAGGCGCCGAGTTTAACATCACTCTTCAGCACCGAACTGTTCGGGACGGCGCTCGGCGATATTTTGCAAAGCGACGCTGAATTAATTTTGCGGCGAAGGATGCTAACTGGGAGTAACGGAACCTTCCTTTTTAAGAATCTCTTTTATTTCTTTATCCAAAACAGGAATATCTTTTTTGGCTACTTTCCACACTGCCTGAATATCAATTCCGAAATAATGATGGATGATTTTGTCCCTCATTTTAGCGATTCCGCTCCACGGAACAGAAGGATATTTTCTTAGGAATTCAGAGGGAATGTTTTTTACTGCTTCGCCGATAACTTCAAGACTTCGAATGACGGCATTTTGCTTTTCTTTGTTTTTAAGAAAAGAACTCTCAGAGACGCCCCGCAGGAATAATATTATTTCGTCTATGCTATCCCTTATGTGGTTAATAAAAAAGCGGGTCTTTGGAAATCATATTATCCGAACCTCTTCTTTCAGAATCCGGTCTTTCAGGTAAGGGCTTAGTCCGTTATAGGTAATTAAGTCAACCTTCTTCAAAAAAGCTTTTTCGATTTCCATTTCAAGAGCGGCAAGAGCCAAGAGACTCCCTTTGAACTCAACAAGAATATCCACATCGCTGTTCTTCTTTTGTTCTCCGCACGCATAGCTACCAAAAATGCCGGCTCGTTTAATTTTATTTCTCTTCAAGAAGGGAAGGATTTTTTTCTTTAGTTCTTCAATTTGGCTGTTCGTTCGTTCCATACTCACTTTAATTTTAGTAATTATTTAAAACTTCCTCTTGATTAATTCTCTCTCGGTGCCGAGTCTGCCGAGGCGCCGAGTTTAACACCACTCTTTTGCGCCGAGCGAGCAGAACGAGACGGAGTCTTCGGAAAGATTTAAATATTCGTCACCTTTTTATTCGGGATGGAAGAGATAAGAATCAAAATACCTCCTGAGATGAAATTTATCGGGCGTGTGCCGGACATAGATTGGTCTGTCTTATTCAACAAATTTGTTAAAGCTAAGATTGAAGAAATAAACAGATTAAAAAAGGGTCTTTTGGCGTCAAAGTTAACTAAAAAAGATGTTGAATATTTCTCAGACGAGATAAATAAATCTTTAGCAGAAAAATATTTGGAATGATTAGCAATGAAAATTGTAGTCGACGTTAATGTTATCCTCTCTTCGTTATTAAAAGAGGGCAGGCCTTTTGAGGTATTTTCTATTAATTCATTGCTCAATAAGTTTGACTTTGTGGCTCCCGAATTTTTGCTGACTGAATTAGAAAAGCATAAAGAAAGAATATTTAAAATATCGAGATTATCAAGAGGAATATTCGACGACGCCCTCAGATTCATAATTGAACAGATAACTTTTGTCCCAAAATCAGATTTCTTAGAGTGCATTGATGAAGCCAAAAGGATACTCGCGGACCATTTAAAAGATGCACCTTATCTCGCTTTGGCATTGAAACTTGATTGCCCTATTTTCTCAGGAGACAAATCATTCAAAGCACTATGTCCTGAAAAAGTTTTATCTCCGACAGAGATGTTTGATAAATTTTAGTTTTTTAGCAAAAATCTTCAGCGCAGAGTCAACGAGGCGCCGTTCTCAATCAATCATTCATTACTCGCATTCATCTCAGGATAAACAGACTGCCCCTTAACATAATCGTTGTTAATTCCTTTTTCCTGTTCAACAATCATTGGATGCTCTAATGCAAACGCGTCCTGCCTTACTCCAGTAACCTGCCAAGAAACTTTTATGTTCGGCTTGTCGGTTTTTATCGTGAATTGATTGTTTTCTATTTCTTTGAAGACGATTGCCTGCACAAAGTCGCAACGTCCCGTTCGCGTCAGTGAACCAATTCGACAAGAATTACCAAACCGATTTGACTATCCCCGAATTAACAATCTCTTCATCCTTTGTTATCAGTCCAAATCCCCCCAAAAGAGATGTTGCCACAATAATCCGGTCATGCATTTCAGGGATGTTTTTTATAGATAAAACGCTCTCCAAGACGGAGAGACTTAAATCATAGATTATATAATTTGAACTATTTTTAATTTTGTCAAAAACTTCACCAATTTTTAAGTTTGCTCGTTTCTTTTCGCATATAGAGATAATCTCTGCCAAAACAATTGAAGGAATGATAATAGTAATCTTCCCTTTATCTGCCCTTTCAAAAAGAATTTCTGCCTTTCTTCCAAGTTTTTTATTATTCGTGAGATACCAAATCAAACCATGGGTATCGGTAACATAATCCATTTTAATCAAATAAGGAATGGATAGATTCCTCAATGTCTTCTTCACTAACTTCCACACCATCGAGTAAACCTTTAATTTCAACTACTTTTTTAGGTTCACAAGATTGAGAGAATGTAATTACTAAAGACTTCAAACTACGTAACTCACTCTCAAGTTCTCGTAATTTCTCATCAGTTATCATAGAAAGTTCAAGACGAGATATTATTTAAAACTTTCCGCGCCGAGCAACTTCCCTAAAAGCGAGGCGCTTCCTGTGTTCTCTTTCTGGCAAGATGTTAAAAGCTATTAGTCTCCGGTTCAGAAATCTCAGCGGGCAAAATTCCCTCGGCTTTGCTCACATTTTCATCAGGATAAACAGACTGCCCCTTAACATAATCGTTGTTAATTCCTTTTTCCTGTTCCACGAGGACGGGACAAAACCGAAAACTAATAAGAGGAATCATGGTGCTTGAAAGTTATAAAAAAGATTTTATCATCTCCTGTAGAAAATCTCAGTACAAAAGGACCAAAATGAATCCTTTTTTCACCCTTCAACTCCTTCCTTAAATGTTTAAATCTCTCAGGCACTCTAATAATCTCCTTAATTTTCTTAGAAACTCTGTCGAACATAATCCTATCCTTTTTCTTTAATCTTCCTAACTGTTTCTTAAACTCATCCGAGAAAACAGTCTCGCGCATTTTATACAGAATCAAAGAAATTATCTAATTCCTTATCCGTTTTACAAATAGTAATTCTTCCTGACAAAATATCTTCCTCTCCCTTTTTTATGCTCTCGCTAAAATCTTTATCAAAAGAATACAATCCTTGCTTAAGCTCCTGAAGCATAGATTCCATTAAAGAAATTTTCTTAAGGCATGTTTTTATGTCAACACCGGAGTTCGCTTCCATACAGAAATAATAAGATATTCCTATTTAAAACTTTCTTCGGTGCCAAGTCGCCGAGGCGCCGATTCCAAAAATCGATGTGCTTTAAGTCGCCGAGCTTGTCGAGGCGAACTCCGGAATTTCCGCAGGAAGAATCCCAAGTGCTTTGCTTGCATTTTCGTCGGGGAACTAATTGTAAATTTTGTCTCTCTTATCGAGCTTAACAACCACGATTCTCCTTTCTCCAT
>JAHJMH010000009.1 GCA_018821425.1 Nanobdellota archaeon | reverse complement strand
GAGATAGCTTTTTATAATTTCTTTTTCAATATTCAATATGGTGAGAAAAAAAGATGTTAGTGCTTATGGTCCTGAAGATTCTTATTCTTCAAGTCAAATGAATTCGTCCCAAGGAATTAGGGGCTTTATTCGGTCGATTCAGCCAGCATATATTCTAATTGTCTTTGTTGCTATTTTTATTTTGACTCTCCTTTCAGTGTACATAGCCTCTAGAGGACAGACGTTTGATGAAGTGCTCACTTGTGGCGACGGAACTTTTTACAATACTTGTTCTTTAGATAAACCATATTATTGCGACAACGGGGTTCTGATTGAAAGAGCGTCTGTCTGTGGTTGTTCTAATGGAAATCCTCTTGGGAATCTTAGTCTCGTGAAACAGGAAGAATCTTGCGTACTCTCTCTAGAAACGAATCCTCTTGATATCGAGTTGAAATATTTTATTCATGGTCGAGAAGGTAAAATTGATTTTGTTATTTACGAAGGTGTTCAGGAACATGTATCTGAAATACCGAGAACTCTTTATTATCAAGGTTCAGAGACGCCATTCCGGAAGGATTTCAAAATTAAGAGTCTCAGCGATGAGGTTCAGAAATTTAATTTGTTGAAGCTTGTCAAAAAAATTCAAAATTTGGTCCCCGAGAGTAAAGAAGATCAGGCAAGGATTGCAGTTAGCATTGTTCAAAACATTCCTTATGGCGCTTCAAATAAAACTATTTCTCTTAGTGGAAATGAAGTGAATTATTCGAGATATCCTTATGAGGTTCTTTATGAGTTTGAAGGAATTTGCGGAGAGAAATCTGGCTTAATGGTCGCTTTGCTTAAAGAACTGGGTTATGGCACCGCGATATTTTATTTTTTGGATGAGAATCATGAAGCAGCAGGAATTAAGTGTCCTGTTGAAAAGAGTTTTTATGGTAGCGGATTTTGTTTTGTTGAATCTGGGGGACCTGCGATAATCTCAGATAGTTCTATGGAATTTGTCGGTGGCGAGAAACTTCTTTCCACTCCGCAGGTGATGATTATCTCAGATGGAATTTCTTTACCAAAAGATTTGGAAGAATACGACGACGCGAAAACTATTTCTGACATAAGGAATAAAAATATTATGGGTTACTTGAAGTTTTGGAGATACGATGGTATAAGTGAGAAATATAATTTTGATGGCGCTTATGAGTTGAAGTGATTGTGGAATCGGAAGATTTAAATATAACTTGATGTTATACTTTTTATGGCGGCTTTAACAAAGATAAGAGTATTGGGCGGATCCTTAGCAGTAACTCTTCCCATTGATCTTGTTCGGACAGCCGGTCTTAAGAAAGATGAGCTTGTTGAAATAAAGGTAAAAAAAGTAAAGAAAAATTACTTTGGAGCGTTGAAAGGCATTGGTTCTTATAAGAGAGAAGATGACCGAACGAAAGACCGAGGATGAAATATCTTCTTGATACTTCAGGATGGATAGAATATCTTGAGGGGAGTAACGCAGGGGAGAAAGTTAATGAGTTCTTGGAAGCTAAAAATAATGAGATTTATGTTACTGATATTATTATTTCGGAAGTTATTAGTAAGGTTAAAAGGAAGAATAGCAACTCTGATTTGGCTTACGATTGTCTGATAAAAAACTCTAAAATTTTTGAAATAACTCCGAGAGTTGCTAGGTTGGCAGGATTATTACATGCTGAAAAGAGAAAACGAAAATCTTCTTTTGGTTTGATTGATGCAATTATAATTCTTTCTGCGAGAGAACTCGGGGCAAAATTGATAACCAAGGACAATCATTTTAAGGGATTTAAAGAAGCGATTATTATTTGATAGTTGCTTTCTAACATACAAACGATTATAAATAGTTTTTTCTTCTTTGGGTCATGGGTGGAGGAACAGATTCCGTAAAATATTCTGGAGTTGCAATAGAACTTCCTGCCGATTCTTTTAGTTCTGTTAGTTTAGTGCAAGACCTCTTCCGTTTTAGGGATGGTAGCCCTATTTTTAATTATCGTGCGAGAAATCTTCGCAGTTTCCAGATTCTTCGAGATTTTCCTGAAATTCATGTCTTTAGTTTTCAGGATAAGGATGCAGATGAATTTTATAGAAAAAAGTTAGAGCAGGTATTCCGCGAAGATGCTTTTAAGTGGTCTAAAAGATCTCCGTATTATTTAGGCATCTCAGATGATTCCAAGGTGTATGGTGAACCCTCTCTTTATGGGACTCTTGAGGATGTTGAACATAGATTGGATCGCCGACGATACTTTAGACATTTTCTTGAAGCTCGTAGAGATCGTTTGAAAGAGTCAGTTCGTTCTTATAGAAGTTCTCTTGAGAATATTAAAAATTCTCGGGTGGTTTTTTCAGAGACAAATCGGGAGGCGATAGACCTGGTTCAGAGTGTGGCTAAACATCAGGGAGATTTTTTTAAAGCAGATGTTAAAGCCATTGAGGTTCGTTTGTCTGGAATTTGGGGAATTCCTAGTCCTCTTGAGTTTTGGGATCGAGAACAGCCCTAATTCTTCGAACCCCTGCAGAACTTGATTCTTCTTTTATGATTTTGAACTTACCAATTTGTTTTGTGTTTTTTACGTGCGGGCCAGTGCAAATTTCTTTCGAGAAATTTTCGATGGTATAAACTGAAACAACTTCGGGATACTTCGTGCCGAATTCTCCGCCGGCTCCAGAAGAAAGAGCTTCCTTTAAGGACATCTCTTCACGTTTTACTGAAAGACTTTCTGAGATTTTTTTATTTACAAGAATTTCAACTTTTTTTATTTCCTCGGCGGTAAGTTTTCTTGGAAAGTTGAAGTCAAATCTCAACCTTTCGGCGTTTATGTTTGAGCCCTTTTGCCGAATGTCTTCCTTGAGAACTTCTCTTAGCGCTTGATTGAGAAGATGCGTCGCTGTGTGAAGCTTTGTTGTTTTTTCGGAATTGTCAGCGAGGCCGGACTTGAATGTTCCTGCCGACGCTGTTTTTGAAAGTTCTTGATGTTTTTTTAGTTCGTTTCTGAAATCATTTTCATCAACATGAATTTTCTTTTCTTTTGCTAGTTCAATAGTCATTTCTATTGGAAAACCATAGCTTTGGTACAAAAGGAATGTGTCTTTACCTGACAACTTTTTCCCTGAGATCTTTTCAAATATTTTCATACCTCTTTCGATGGTCTTCGAGAAATTCTTTTCCTCTTTTTCTAACTCTTCCATAATCTCTTTTTTCTTTTCTTTTAGATGTTCATAGTCATCGTAAATGTTGAAAACGGGCTCGGCAACATTTGTTATAAAATTTTCAAGGTTGATGTTCCTCCCGTATCTTATTGCTCTTCGTATTAATCTCCTTGCCACGTAACCTTGTCCCGAATTTGAAGGAACCCCCGAGTCGGCGATAATCATCACAGATGCCTTTACGTGGTCTGCGATTATTCTCATATCTTTTTTGTAATCTTCATATTTTTTTTCAGATAATTTCTCAATCTTTTCAATAATTGGTTTCCAAATTTTGGTGAGATAATTGTCATCTAAACCGTTCAAAAGAGCGAGGGTTCTTTCAACGCCGCCGCCGAAGTCCACGTTTTTTTGGGCAGCTTCAATATATTCTCCCTTCTCGTTTTTTACATATTGCATTAAGACGTCGTTTCCTATTTCGACCCAGCTTTTATTTTTAGGGTCAAAATTTTTCGGCGGTTTGCTTTCGGAGACCCAATAGAACTGTTCGGTATCTGGACCGCAAGGGCCGGTGTTTCCGGCTGGCCCCCACCAGTTATCTTTTTTTGGAAGAAATGCAATTCTTTCTTTTGGAATGCCAAGAGATTCCCATACTTTTGCGGACTCTAAATCTTTTTTGGCATCTTTATCCCCCGCGAAACAACTTATTGCGTAGCGCTCAAGAGGTATTTTCAGAATCTTTGTGTGGAATTCAAATGTATGTTTGATGGCTCCTTCCTTCCAATAATCTCCCAGGCTCCAATTTCCGAGCATTTCAAAGAACGTGTGATGACAAGAATCACCGACTTCGTCTATATCCGTTGTCCTTATACATTTTTGTACATTCACAAGCAGTTTTCCTAAGGGATGTTTCTGCCCGAGAAGATACGGAACAAGAGGGTGCATGCCCGCCGTTGTGAATAAAACTGTTGGGTCGTTTCTAGGAATTAAACTCGCGTTTGGAATCTCCTTGTGGTTTTTTGACTTGAAAAATTCAAGGTATGATTTTATTAGTTTTTTTCTTGTCCATTCCATTATTTGATGTGGGATTGGAGTTTTAAAAATTGTTTGATTTTAGAATTATTGCTAAAGACCCATGCTGTCTCTTTGTAAATGGTCGAGTCTTTTTTGTATTTCTTTTAACTGATTTTCTATGTCTCCATCGCCACCGTCCCTTTCTATATGTTCTACAGAATCAGGTTTACCTGAAATTTTCTTCTCGATTATCTCTGGAATTTCAAGTTTTGGAAGAGTTTTTTCCAATTTGGTAATTGTCATCCTTACATCTTTTATTTTTCTGTAAAGGGCAGCCTTCAAATCAAGTTCTTTCATTCTGTAAAAGCCGTAACCTCTTATTGCCTTTTCAATTCTTAAAGAAACTATTTGTGAAAAAAGAATATCTCTCCTTGCTTCAACAGCCTCCTCGTATTCAAATCTTACATGTATCAGGCTTCTGTTGCTTGTATTGGACACCATATTATATTTTAGAAAAAATGTCTCTATCGGCTTTTTCTATCTGATCTTTCATAGACCTAATTTCGTTTTCCCATGACTTGAGTTCGCCCTCTTCTCTTTCTTTTAATTTTTTTATCTCACTAAGAGTATGTTCAATGTCGGAGATTTTCTTTTTTGTGTTATTAAATATTTTTAATGCTTCTTCAAAATTATCTATTCTTATGAAAACTGGTTCACCGACATTTCTTCCACTGTCGAATCCGCCACTACCTGAATTTTTCCATAATTCTTTAGTGAGTGGTTTTCTTAGGGGTTCCTGCATCATTCGCATTTCATCCGAATCTTCGTCAAAATTCTCGGATTCATCATCGAAGTCATCTGCATCAGGAAATTCCCTGTCCTCTTTTTCCCCAGCCACTGCTTCTTTAATTGTGTCTTGAGAAAATTTTGTTCCGAGTGAACTGTTTGGCATGCTCGGAAGTTTGTGAATTGGACCGAAGTTATCATCTTCACTAAAATCAGGAAGCCGTGGGAGTTCAGTCAGAGACCCGTTTAAGGTTCTATCTTTCTCATCCTCTTTTTTTCTGCTAAATAATCCCATTTTATTTCAAATCAATATAGACTTTACATTATATATAATAATTGGCCACTTTAAAAACTTTTATTTTTTAATGATAAACTTCAACTGAAAATAAAAATCTTTTATTTTTGTAAACGTTCTTCAACAAGTTGAAGACCGAAAGGTATTTATTCAGACTCTATTTAGTCTTATAATGCTCAAAAAATTTCTTAAGGAAGTTATTACAATTGTCGTCGGGAAAAATGCCGAAGAGATAGTTGAACTTTTGTATACTAAGAAACACGTTAACGAATTCATAATTTCTAAAAAACTTGATTTGACAATAAATCAGACGCGAAATATTCTTTACAAAATTTCGGATCATGGCTTGGTTTCTTCAATAAGAAAAAAAGACAAGAGAAAAGGATGGTATACTTATTTTTGGAAAATTGAAGTTCTGAAATCCCTTGAGTTTTTGAGAAATGATTTGATGAAGAAAATTGAGCAACTTGAAAATCAAGTTCGAAGCAGGGAGACCAAAAGATTTTATGTTTGTGACACTTGCCACATAGAAATTACTGAAGAGAACGCCCTTTCAAATAATTTTACTTGTAACGAATGCGGGTCAATTTTTGTTTTCAAGGATAACACGAAAGTTTTGAAGGAAATGAAAAGAGCTCTTGAAAAACTTAAGAGTGATTTGGAACTTGTTAATTCAGAAATAGGCACGGAGAGCAAGAAAGTTGAGGAAGGAAAAATGAAAGTGATAAAGAAAGAGGAAAAGGAAAAGAAAAAAGTAAGGGAAACTAAGAGGCTCGAAAGAAAGGTGGCAAAAGATAAGCTGAAAAAAACAGATAAGAAAACTAAAACTTCTGTGAAGAAATCCAAAACTGCCGTTAAAAAAAATAAAATGAAGTCAAAGAGTAAACCGGCGAAAAAGCTTAAGGGTAAAACATCAAAGGGAAAATCAAAGACTAAAGGGAAGAAATAATTCTCATGGTCGGAGTTTATAGTTTTTCTCCTGTGAAAAAAAGAAGTATTTTTAGTTTGCTCAGTATGACCTTAATTCTTGTCGGATTGAATATTGTGGCTTTTGTAATTTTTACGATTCTTCTTGGTTTCAAGGTCCCTGTCGATTATGTTGCCATAAAGCCCGCGAACATCCTTAATGGAAAATATCTCTGGACTTTTGTGACAAGTATGTTTATGCACGGCGGATTCTTCCACTTATTTGCGAATATGTTTTCATTAGTTTTCATTGGAAGCCTTGTTGAAAAAATAATTGGGCCTAAAAGATATTTATCTTTTTATCTTATTTCGGGTTTGCTTGCGGGATTGTTTTTTGTGGTCGTTGGATCAATAATGTATGCTTTAGGCTACCCTGGAGATTTTAATACCTTTGCCGTCGGTGCTTCTGGTGCGCTTTTTGGTCTTGTTGGTTTGTTAGTACTTTTGACCCCTAACCTTCCTGTTTTTGTAATGTTCATTCCGATTCCGATTAAGATGAAGTACGCTGGACCTGGAATTCTCATTGTGTTATGGCTAATTTCTGTCGCAGGAAATGTTCCAATTGGAAATACGGCGCATCTCGGAGGACTTCTTGCAGGATTGGGATATGGCTTGTATTTGAGACGCAAGTATAAAAATAAAGTGAGGATGATTGGAAGGCATTTTAGTTAATGGTAAAGAAAAAGAAATTATCTCGTGTTAGCACTTCGGATCGTGTCCGCCCTCCCACCCAGAGGGGTAGAAGTTTTTTTAAAAAGAATTACGCGTTGAGTTGGGATTATGTGAAAGAGACGAAGAATTTTATTTATGCTTCTCTGGGATTGTTTTTTCTTTTTGTTTTTGCCGGCGCCTTTTTGCCGATTTCTCCAGAAATTGAGAAGGCACTTATTGAATTGATTAACAAACTTATTCTGACTACCGAAGGAATGTCTTCAAGTGAGCTCATTGCTTTTATTCTTTTGAATAATGTGCAGAGCAGTTTCCTTGGAGTTTTGTACGGAACAGTTTTTGGCATTTTTCCTGTTGTTTCGGGAATTGTTAATGGATATCTTCTGGGATTCGTTGTTTCAAAAAGTGTAGAATCGGAGGGAATTTTTATTCTTTGGCGACTTTTCCCTCATGGAATCTTTGAGTTACCGGCGCTGTTTCTTTCACTTGGGATGGGGCTTAAACTTGGAAGCTTTGTTTTCCAAAAGGATAAATTAAAATCTTTGAAAGAGTACTTGATTAATTCTCTGAGAGTTTTTGTTTTGGTGATTATTCCGCTTTTGATAATCGCTGCTGTGATAGAGGGAAGTTTAATTTCTATTGGAAGTTGAATCTTCCGACGGGTTAAGAAATATTTATATACTTTGTTCAATGATTGATTATATTAAATTGATTAAAAGGAGGTCAAAAATGGGATCAACAGGTGTGACTCTTGCATGGGTTGGAGCTCTTGCCGCAGTTGTAGGTTCATTCTGGGGGGTGGATTTCTACTTGTCTGCAATAGGCGGAATTTTAGTAGCAATCGGCCTACTTATGAAATAAGCCTCTAACTTTATT
>JAHJMH010000047.1 GCA_018821425.1 Nanobdellota archaeon | reverse complement strand
TTTTTCAAAACAAGAACCAACGCCACAACAATCACAATCACAAAGGCAGCATTAGTCCAGAAGCTATTACTCCAGTCACTATCGAAAAGGAAATCTACAGCATCTCCGAAGATCGTTTCGGGAACTCCCGCAGCCCAAAGAAGACCGAGAAGAACAGCAATTACTAAAACAATTCCAATAAACCATTTAAGACCCTTCGGCGCCGAACCAAAATCAAGACCCTTGTCGCCAGCGACGAATCCCCAAAGCAAAAGCGCAATGAACATCGTAACAATTGCAACGGTCAGGAAAAGTATAAGATTTGCAACAACGAGTTTCTGCGAAATAGCTCCGACAAAAATCAAACCAATCACAAACGCAATCATCGCATTCAATTGTTTTTTACTGTCACCAAAAAATTTTGTCTTTTCAAGAATTCCAAAAACTATAAGAAACACAAGAAGAAATGGTAACACAAAACCTGAAAAAACCCAGTGTTGAAGTATTGTTTCCTGTGCCATTTTGATTAAATCAATTTAATAAACTAAAGAAAAGTTTACTATTTAAATATTTATACCGCCGTTAAAATTAAATCAATTCTTCAGGAACTTCGTCGAAACCGATATCTGAATCTGAAGCACTCGGAAGAGTGGCCCCATTTATTATAAAGATGTCGCTCACGGCCTTAACAAACTGATGGGGAATAATTACTCCTCTCGCGCCACCGATAAGTGAAGCCGCACTTCCACCGACTTTTATTCTCCAACCATCAATTTTATTTTCCTGAAGATTTGCCTCTTCAACCTCACCGAAAAAATCGCCAGTATCAGTGTAAACCTTCAATCCGATAACGTCAGTAACTCTTTTTACTCTCATAGAAAAAACTAAGCAGGATTGTTTAAATACTTTTCCGTGTTTGAATATACAGAAGATATTCCTCGCTGCGCTCGGCTCAAACTTCCAGAAATGATTAATTAAAACTTAACATGATTTTACCTGATTATCATCTTATTAATTGCGAACCAAAAGCGAGCTTAGTTTTTTCCTTCTCTTTGGGCGGGTGGGTGGGACACAATTAAAACGAACAAAATAACTACCCATTATGCACTATAACAAAATTTATAAGAAAATCATTCCACCCTAAAATATGATAAACAGAAACGAAATCATCTCCATCCTCGCAGTTATAGTTTCCCTCGCCGCGTCATTCACGATTTTCAAAAGCTTCGGTGCTTTCCCAAAAATCCTTTTAGCAGTTTTTCTCGTAGTTCTAATAAATGTTATCGCAAAGAAAGTCACAAGCTTCTACCTTGAATCCGAAATAGAAATCAGTCCTTGGACAATCAAACGTTATGGATTTAAACCACGCTATCATTTCAAAAGACCTTTCCATGCAGGAATCATCTTTCCATTAATAACCGCGCTCATCTCCGTCGGCAACTTTGTCTGGATGGCTTCACTTATCTTCGATGTAAAACCAAAAGTCTACAGGGCGGCAAAACGACACGGATTATATTCTTATTCAGAAATGACCGAAAACCATATCGGACTCATCGCAGCGGCAGGAGTCGCAGCAAACCTCCTCTTCGCCGTCGTCGGTTATCTAATCGGCTTCCCCGAATTTTCAAGACTCAACATCTACTTGGCGTTCTTTAACATAATCCCTCTTTCAGATCTCGACGGAAACAAAATATTTTTCGGCAACTCCATGATATGGAGCCTGCTCGCTGCACTCGCAATTGTCGGTTTAGGTTATACTTTCTTCCTTATCTAATTAAAATCAAAAAGCATTTAAACCAATATTGTTTTAAGAAAACATGGATAAATCAGGATTCATAAATTCAAAAAAAATCACCGCCGTTTTTGCAATAGCGGCTTTAGTAACGGGATTCTTCTTCCTTGACAGAGGAACAACAGGCAACGTGGTCCTAAACGGCAGCCTTCCCCCCGTAGATGTAATTTCTATTGTAGGACTTGTACTCGTTTGTTGCTCAGCAATCCTCGCATTCTATTCTGTAAGAAAATAATCAGGCATAACTTTTTATAAGAAACCTGTTTCCAAAATTAATGACTCTTCTTAATCTTTCACCAAGAGAATATCAAAAAGAAATCTTGAAAACTTGTGTAGAAAAAAATTGCCTCGTCGTTCTCCCGACGGGACTTGGAAAAACTCTCATAGCGCTAATGCTCACTATCGAAAGAATGAATGCCTTCCCTGGAGAAAAGGTGGTTTTCCTCGCGCCAACAAAACCGTTAGCAGAACAGCATCTTAAATATTTTACAAAAAATCTTCCGGAACTTTTCGCAGGAATGGAACTTTTCACAGGCTCAGTAAAACCAAAAGAAAGACAAAAAATCTGGAGAAAATCAGACATAATCTTTTCAACTCCACAATGCATCGCAAATGATCTAAAAAAGGGGCTATACAATCTTGAAGAAGTTTGCCTCCTCATTGAAGACGAAGCGCACAGATGCATAAAAAATTATGATTACAATAGTGTCGCGAAATCTTACATAAATCAATCAGCCCATCCAAGAATTCTCGGATTAACAGCGTCGCCAGGAAGCGAAGCCTCAAAAATAAGAGAAATTTGTAGGAATCTTTCCATAGAAGAAGTTGAGCTTCGCACAAGAGAGTCTTCAGATGTAAAGCAATATCTTAAGGAATTAACATTTGAAAAAATAATTGTGAACCTCCCGGAAGAATTTGAAAAAGTTAGAAATGCCCTCGCGGGTTTATTCCAAGAATATGTTGAAGAACTTAAAGGTCGACGGCTTCTCTTTGGACCCTCGAGCAAAACTGCACTCATAGTGCTTCAAAAAAGAATTATGTCTGAAATATCTCGAGGAAAGCGTGATTATAATCATTTGCTTGCATCAAGTGCGTGCGCAACCGCGATAAAACTCCAGCATGCATTAGAACTTCTTGAAACTCAAACAATTTTCGGATTCCACAAATATCTCAAAGAATTATTTAAACAAGCTGCCGAAAAGAAAAACAAAGGCGTCATAAAACTTGCGGCCAAACCCGGTTTCAATTACGCTTTCATTAAATCAACAGAATTTATAACAAAGGGTTTAGAACATCCAAAAGTTCAGAAGATTTATGAGATAATAGAAAAAGAATCTGCCGCCGCAAACGGAAAAATAAAAATAATTGTCTTCGCACAATTCAGGGACACTGCAAGTCTTATCTCTCAAAAAATAAATCAACTTGAAGGAATAAAATCTGAAATCTTCGTGGGCCAGGCTAAAAAGGCGGACTCTTCAGGAAAATCAACGGGGCTAAGTCAAAAAGACCAGAAAAAGGTAATCGAAGATTTTTCTTCCGGAGAAATAAACGTCATCTGCGCAACATCAATCGGCGAGGAAGGCCTAGACATTCCGGAGGTTGATGCAGTTATTTTTTATGAACCAGTTCCGTCGGCAATAAGAGCAATTCAAAGAGCGGGAAGAACTGCGCGTCTTGCGAAAGGAAAACTGGTAATGTTGATTACCAAAGGAACTCGTGACGAGGCGCATTTTTACGTTTCCAAAGCAAAAGAAAAAAGAATGAAAGAAGCAATTGGAATCATAAAGCAAGGTTTTTCAAATAAATTAGCTAACAATAATTCCGAAGTTCAAAAAAAACTTGAGTAATGGTAAAAATAAAACCCATATTTGATATATTCTCTCCAAGTCGAAAACAAAAAATTGAGGAGAAGGTCACAATCATCGCAGACCATCGAGAGAAAAATTCAATCGTGATTTCAGAAATAATCGCATTAGGCATGGAAGTTGAATTCAATCAACTAAAAGTTGCAGATTACCTCGTTAAAGATGTCGCGATAGAAAGGAAAACCGTTTCCGATTTTATTTCATCTATGATAAACCGTCGACTCCTTAATCAACTCGAAGAGTTACAGCAATATCCAAATCGGCTTCTTATAATTGAAGGGATAGATGAACAGGAACTTTATTCCAATTCAGAAAACTTCAGCGGTGGCATGCATCCCAATTCAGTTCGCGGATTTCTCCTTTCAATAGTTCTCAAATATAAGGTTCCAATAATTTTCACCCGCGACGGTCACGACACTGCGAAGTTCATTTCAGTCTTAGCAAAAAGAAAATCGAAAGAAATTTCACTAAACGTAGGAAAAAAAACGCTGGACAAAAAAGAACGTCTTCAGTTTATAATTGAAGGCTTCCCAGGCATCGGACCAAAGAGTGCGAGGAAACTTCTTGAAAAATTCAAAACGCTAAAGGCAATTGCAAACGCCTCCGAAGGGGAACTTGAAGAAATTCTTGGGAAAAAAGCAAAGATAATCAAAGATTTATTTGAAGAAGAATATTAATCAAGAATTTCCAATCCGTGAAGACAGATTACATAATCACTAGGATTCTCTTTTATCAAAGATTCAAAATCAGAAAGATTCCCTTCAGATAATTTTATTTTAGAACAAGCCCCATCGGATTGCCTAATAATTTCTTCCTTTATCCTTATTGAAGAGCTATGGCAAGCACCTTCATAAAAAATGTTAATCCTCTTCCCAATCGCATATGTTAAAACTCCAGAAACAACATCCCTCAAAGAAAGACATAGCTTTCTTCTTCCATTTAGAGAATACATGACATAAAATATCCACCATCTCTTAAAAATAAGATTAAGATCCAATGTATATTTCTCAGAACAAAAGTAATATAAAATAAGAGATTCTTCTTTAATTATATTTTTCAGTCTTAGAGTTTATCATCTGCCTCTCTTCCTCGCCCTTTTCTTTCTCGCGCGTTCTTCGCGCCTCAAATCAGCGCCCTCGATTCTGTCAAGGACAATTAAAAGCAAAAAGCCAAG
>JAHJMH010000046.1 GCA_018821425.1 Nanobdellota archaeon | reverse complement strand
TTTAGAAAAAATCCCTCACCCAAAAATAAAAGTTTCATATCCCCTCAAAACACTTACCATAGTCATCACACCTAAAAGAGGTTGGATGTGATTAATTTTTCCTTTCACTCCTTTTATACGGAGAGTCATTATTAAAATCCGTTTAGCCATTTTAAACGGGAGGAACAATCATATTCCCATTAAACTCTTCTCGAGATAATAAAGGAACAGAATCTTCTATTGGCTTTCCAAATCCGGCTTTAGGCATAATTTTTTCTCCGTGTTTTAATTCAACACTACATACAATTGACCCCTCATAGTTTAGAACTTCTCTTATTTTAGGCCTCATTTCCCCATGATTATTTATTTGGGAAGTGGGAACTCCATAAGCCCTTGCTACTTTCAATAAGTCTGTATCTCCCAGACCCCCCTCAAAACAAGTAGCCTTGTATCTAGATTCAAATAAACCATCTTGAAAACCTTTTATTATTCCAAATTCATGATTATTTATTAGAAACACTTTAACGGGAAGATCATGTCTAACAATTGTTTCTAATTCATGTATGCCCATCTTTAATCCCCCGTCGCCAACAATACACGTTACAGACCCTTTTCCAGAAGCTAATGA
Organism: Nanobdellota archaeon; assembly: GCA_018821425.1. GTDB lineage: Archaea > Nanobdellota > Nanobdellia > Pacearchaeales > GW2011-AR1 > ASMP01. Next base: position 3,295 of record JAHJMH010000046.1, on the reverse strand, counting down.
AGCCCCCATTGCTGCTTGAGGGGCATATCCCATTGGAGAATGACCAAAAGCAGAAAAAAGTCGTTGACCTTCTTTTACTTTCCATCCCTGCATTGTCCAGGTTAAATTTCCCCCCGCATCAGGAATAATTATGTCACCTTCTTTTGATTCATCTGAAAGTGCATCCATAAAAACATAAGGATTTACTTTATCTTTTTGATTAAAATATTCTGGTAAACAAATTGGATAGTTTTCTTTCCAGGTTTTTATTCTCTTTTTCCATTCTGAAATATCTCTAGTTGGAAGATCTTTTTTTTCAATTGAATCTAGAAAATCATTTATATCATAAGGCAGATCTACGTCAACCACCATCCCCCTTCCTTTGTAAAGCTCACCCTTATCCAAATCTAAAACTACTTTTTTTGCACCTCTTGCAAATGTCTCTCGTTTTGCTCCCGTCTGTCGCGTATCTAATCTTGAGCCCAAACTTATCATCAAATCTGAATTTTGAACTGCAAAATTTCCTGACCTCCCATGAGAAACCCCAAAACCTCCAATAAATAAAGGATTGTCATGAGGGAGTACGTCCATCGCCCCCCAACTTGGAGTAACAGGTATTCCTAGTCTTTCAATAAGGTCCCTTGTTCTCTTTTGAGCTCTTCCGATTTTCACCCCTGCACCAAGAATAAGAACTGGTCTTTCTGCGCTTCTGATTAAATCAATTGTTTGATCAACTTTTTTGTTCAATAAATCATAATCTACTTCTTGTTTTGGAACATCATATGATCTTAAATCTTGTTCATCCATTTCCGCCATTTGTGTATTAAAAGGTAAATCTAATAAAACAGGACCTGGTCTTCCGGATCTAGCAAGATAAATTGATTTTTCTAATTCATATCTTATTGTTTTTGGATCATCCACCCTAACTGCATATTTTGTTATGGACCCTACCATCCGAACAATATCTGTTTCTTGAAATCCGAGTTGTCTTGGACCTCCTTCCCAGGTAGATTCATTTGGATTGACTTGTCCAGTAATACATACGATTGGAATAGAATCAAAATATGCACAACCAACCCCATTTAGTAAGTTTATTGCTCCGGGGCCACTTGTTGCTAAAGCCACCCCCAAATTTTGAGTAATTCTAGAATATGCTTCTGCGGCAGTGGCTGCCCCCTGTTCTTGAGCAGTACAAATAAGTTCTAAATTTTTACTTGGGTCGAAAGCATCCATCATTGGAGCGATAACTCCTCCCGTAATCCCAAATGCATATTTTACCCCCTCTTCTTTGAAATGATTTAAGATATATTCGGATGTTTTCATCTTCTTTATGGGGGATAACTCATTTAAAAAGATTTATATAAAAAACAATATATGTGGAATAGAACAGTAAAATTTATTAACTATTTTAGAAAGAAGATAATATGAGGCTAGAAAATAAAAAAGTTTTAGTCACAGGGGGGAACAGTTATCTTGGAAAATTTTTAGTCCCTATGTTAGAAAAAAAAGGATCAGAAATTTATATCCCACGTTCTAGGGACTATGATTTAACCACAGAAGATGCTGTCGCAAGACTTTTTGAGGATTCATCCCCTAAAGTTGTTATGCACCTTGCAGTAGATTGTGGGGGCTTTAAGTATAAAAAAGAAAATCCAGGAAGTATGTTTTTTAAAAACATCATGATGAATACTTTAGTTCAGGAATATGCCTTGAGAGCCGGCGTTGAAAAATTTGTAGGAATTGGGACATCTGCTTCTTATCCCGAATTTGTATCATCCCCCCTTAAAGAAGATGACTTATGGGAAGGTCTACCTGAAGAATTTAATCATTCCTATGGTTTAGCAAAGAGAATGATGGGACTTCAATCAAAAGTTTATAGACAACAATATGGATTGAATGCTATTCATTTACTTCCTGTAAATTTGTATGGTCCTAACTCTCCCATGGACTCTAACTCCATCCGAATTATTCCAATGTTCTTAAGGGATTTTATAGAGGCAAAAAGAAAAGGCAAAAAAGAAATAATTTTATCTGGAACTCCAAATGCTTCAAGAGAATTCATTTATGTTAGTGACTGTGTGGAAGCAATAATTCTTGCAACTGAGCAATATGATAAATCAAATCCAGTCAACATAGGGACTGGAGAAGGCACGACTATAAAAGATTTAGCTGAAAAAGTAAAAAAAGTTGTTGAATTTGAAGGGAATATAGTCTGGCATGAAGTGCCTTCTGATGAACAACCTGGGAGAGTTTTAGATACATCAAGAGCAGAAAAAGAATTTGGATTTAAATCTCGAACAAGTTTAGAAGAAGGATTAAAAATAACTAGGGATTGGTACTTAGATAGCTATAAAAATCCTTAAACAAAAAGTTATAAAACTAATGGGAAAAAATACACCTTCTCCAAAAATTTCAGTGATTCTCCCTGCATATAATGAAGAAAGATATTTAGAAGAAAGTGTAGAATCAATATTAAATCAGACATTTAAAGATTTTGAATTAATTATAATTAATGATTGTTCAACAGATAATACTCTTAAACTAATCAAAAATTTGCAAAAAAAAGACAAACGGATTATTTTATTAGATAATAAAAAGAATCTGGGAAGTTCAGATTCTATAAATAAAGGTTTAAAAAAGGCTAAGGGGAAATATGTTGCTTTATTTTGTGCAGATGATATCTCTCATCCAAAAAGACTTGAAATCCAATTTAATTATTTAGAAAAAAATCCTCAAATATTTTTAATTGGAAGTTCCGCGATTTATATAGATGGGAATGGTAAAGAAATTCGTAGATTTAGAAAATATAATCACCCAAAAATGTTGGCCTGGAGATTAAGAAAAAGTTGCGGAATTATCTTTCCATCCATAATGTTTTGTAATGAAGAAATATCATTCGATAAAGATTTTGTTCCGGCAGATGATTATAATTTATACCATGAGTTGTTAAAAGGGGGGAAGAATCTTACGAATTTGCCTTATTTCTTAGTTAAATACCGGGTGCATCCTGGTGGAATGAGTGATTATCGAAATGAAGAACAAAAAAAAGCAGTAAAGGAGATCCTAGGAAAATTCAAGAGATTAAAAGACCCAACAAATCTTTTTGAGAGGGGGTATTATTCAATAAAACTTTTTATTCATTATCTTAAAACTAGAAATGAAAAAAGAATCAAAAAATGAATTTGTGATTTTAATGTTAACAAAGCCCCTCTTCTTTTAGACTAGAATATCTAAAATTCTCAGCCCTTCCATCCCTATTCCATTCCCCGAGTGTTTGAGCATTTCTATCTTTTTCTGTAATTAAATCTGTTTTTTC
>JAHJMH010000045.1 GCA_018821425.1 Nanobdellota archaeon | reverse complement strand
ATGGATCGGATCTTTTGCCATCAAAGTTTGAACTGTTGAAACATAGAGGTTTTTATTTGTATCAAATTCATTTTCTTCATTAAGTAAGGATGCCGGATTGCCAGGCAAAAATTCTTGGAAAGCAGCCATTGCTTGTCTTCCAAGAGAAATTCTATCAACTACAAAAAGAACGTTTCTGACATACCCTCCGTTAATTAAAGCACTAATAATTGACATCGCAACTCTTGTTTTTCCCGTACCTGTTGCCATATTTATGAGGGCTGTCCTATGTCCTCCTCCGACATGTTCTAAGATAGTTCTTGCAACCTCCACACTTTTGGCCCTATCAACTATATTTTTTGGAATTTCAACTCTTGACAAATCCTTTCTTTTGCTTTGGAGATAAACCCTTCTTGATAAATCTCTCTGAGAGAAGGGCCCAGAAACTTTCCTTGTAGGATAGCCTTCTTCTTTTAGATACCACTCTTTTCCGTTAGTTAAAAAAATAGGGACCACAAAATTTGTCTTATTTTCAATATCTTTTGCATAAACCCCTGCTTGAATTGTTCCCTTCTCTGCATCAAAACTAAATCTTTTTGCTTCAATAATTCCGATAGGATTCTCATGTTCATCAGTTAGAAGATAATCAATAAATCTATCAACACCTTTTTCCAATCCGTTTTCAAAAAATTTGTATCCTCCTGGTTTAAAATTGGATTTAACAGAATTAACTTCCTTTTTTACGTATTTATCTAGCCAACCAAGATCTTTTAAAATTGGGTCGAGATATTGCTCTCTAGTTTCTTTCTCAGATAGATCTACCATATAAATCTAAGAACTCGATGGTATTTTAAGTTTATCTATCGCCCCTCACACCACGCCCAACCTAACGAAAAACTCCTCATCCCTTAACCTCCACCAAATTACACCAAGCACACTCGTCGTTTTTCTCAGGGCAATCCAACTCCAACATCTTCAAGGCCTTCTTCCAAACCTTCTCTGCACTCTCAACATCAACTTTCATCTTGACAAGTTCTGTGTCAAAAATAATCTCTCCGGTTTCTGTGACTTCTTTCGGCACATAAAACAACAAGAAGAAATAATCTTCTGTTTCATATCCGTTTTTCCGTAATAAGAAATTGTATATATTTTGTTGTTGCCGGTAATGTTCTGCGGTATCTTCTTTCAGCGCATACCCTCGAGTTTTATAATCAAGGACAATCAGTTTATTTCCTTTTACAAGTATATTGTCGACTGCTCCGTGCAGTTCGTTTCCTTCTTTATCTGTCCAGGAAATTCCCTTGAAATTGCTCTGCCAGATTTTCAATTTTTCTTTATCAGTAAATAATTTCGTTCCTTTACACTCTCCATTCTCGCAAATCTCAGGAGGCAATTTCCCCTGTTCCATAAACTTGTCAAAATGGGTTTTTAGAATTCTATCCATTCCAGAAGGCAGACTAGGAAAAATTCCGGCCGGCCTTTTCCATACTTTATGTTGAGTGAGCCAGAAACATCTCGGGCATTCTTTCATAAGGTTTAATGCTGATGGTGATAGTTTATATACCATAAATTATACAGAAATCCCGCCTTTATACGTTTTTCGTTATAGAACACTTGCCTTTACAATCACAACATCCTCAAGCGGCTTATCATTACTATCCGTCGCGACTTTCGCAATGGAATCCACGATGTCCATGCCGTCGACGACCTTTCCAAAAACGGGATGTCTTCCGTCGAGATTATTATTGTTGACTAGATTTATGAAAAACTGCGAGCCGCCCGTGTTTGGGCCTGCGTTCGCCATTGAAATTGTTCCCCTATCATTTTTATCCAAATCGCCGTCGGTGAATTCGTCTTTTATATTATATCCTGGGCCGCCCGAGCCTGTTCCTTGCGGGTCGCCGCCCTGAATCATGAAGCCGTCAATAATCCTATGGAAAATAACACCGTCGTAAAATCCTTGCTCGACTAATTTTTGAAAGTTGCCCGCCGTGATTGGCATTTCATCGCTGTAAAGCTGGATGACTATGTCTCCGTGATTTGTTTCAAGTTTAACTTTTACTTCGCCAGCCGTACCCAGTTTTGTTACCATGAAAATTCCTAAAATAATTATTATTGCTACTATTAAAAATGTTAGTGTTTGCTTTTTTATTTTCATTCTTTAGATAAATTAATTTGAGTTTTAATAATTTGCTGCTCGCCTGCGGCTCGCATATTAGAGATAATTGATAACTCAAACAGCTACGATGATACTAATTTAATTTTTTCGACGTTAACAATTTTATAACGAAAAAACATGACGAAGTCTGTTTTAGGGTTGATATCAATCGCGGAACGAAGTGGAGCGTAACTTATAAGTGGGTGGGATAAACTTTAAATAATCCGATTTCTTATTCTAATTATTAAAGAGGTTTAAATGTTAACATCAATTGAGATAATAGCACTCGTGCTGATTGTTGTCGCAGTTGTGAAAGTTTTTGTTCTTCTTGTGAATCCTAAAGCATGGATGAGTTTTGCTCGGGGCGTTTACAAGAACCCGGCGGTGACTAGTCTCGTTGCGCTGATTTTGGCGGCGATTGTATTTTATTATCTTATTCAGAACGGAATGACAATTGTTCAAATACTTGCTGCCGCGGCGTTCGTCGCGTTGTTGTTTGGAGTCGGTCTAGCCGGAGAAATTCCTTATCTTCTTAAGAAATATGAAGGACTGATTAAGAAAGGAAATCTTTGGAAAGACTTTTGGCTTTACACGCTTCTATGGATGATTCTTATGATACTGGGGCTCATTCAGATTTTTAGTTAGTTGCCACCAAAGACCTTAAATACCCCCATTTCTAACTTATCCTGTACGTTAGAACCAAGTGTCCGATGGTTTCGGTTTGACTAGTTCTAAGGGAATATATGAGTGTAAGGAGGACAAATTAAGATGAAAGTATATGTAGGAAATCTGCCTTTTACTGTTGACAGTGAAAAGCTTAAAGCGCTTTTTGCAGAATTCGGTGAAGTTGAAGAAGCAACCGTAATTAGTGATAAGTTTTCAGGCAGATCGAAAGGATTTGGTTTCGTAACTTTTAAGGATGACGAAAGCGCAAAGAAAGCCATCAGTGGAATGAATGAGAAAGACATTGAAGGTAGAGCTTTGAAAGTTAACGAGGCAAAGCCAATGGACCCTGACAGGCCACGAAGACCGCAAGGCGATGGTGGTGGACGAGGATTCGGCGGTGGCGGCCAGAGAAGGTTCTAATTTAATTAATTAGAATCTAAAATTTTTATT
>JAHJMH010000044.1 GCA_018821425.1 Nanobdellota archaeon | reverse complement strand
TCAAGATATATGAGCCCGGGATTGTTTTTGAAAATAGGAAAATCTTCTTTCAATTTCTTTACAGAGGAGTTTGTTAGTTTCATACAGAAAGAGCAAGAGTTCATTATTTAAGGTTTTTCGTTATCTTTATTAAATTGAATCTTCTTGGTTAGTTATGTATCGGATTTTTACTTCGAATAAGAAAGTAGAAAAGAGACTGAACAGATATATTTCTGAGAAAAAGAGCATCAATTTAAAATTAGATAGACTAAAGGAAAATCCTTACAATAATTGTGGGGCACATCCGCTTCATGGAGTCCTGAAAGGAAAGTGGGCTTGTTGGCTTGGTTCAAACATAAGAATTGTTTATGTTATAAATGAGCGGGAAGGAATAATTTTTATTGAGGATGCAGGTTCGCATAAGGTTTATTAATAAATGAATTCTTCTAGGTCTTTCTTTTCCTCTCGGTTATTTTCACTTTCTCTGATAGTTTGCATTGATTCTCTATCTTGTAAAATTGCGATAGTAGATTTTATTCCTTCAACTTTTCTGGTAAAATCATCTAATTGCCCCATAAATCCTTCCAAATCTTCTTTAGTTATAGTTAATTGCTTTTTCATATTTTGTTAAGAGAATCATAAATTTTAAATCTATCGGTTGCATTCCCTAATCCACTTATTCTAAATGTGAAATTTCAAACGATACTATTCTCAATCTCAAGTTCTATTAGTCTGTTTAATTCCACAGCGTATTCCACTGGAAGTTCTTTTATCAGAGGTTCAATGAAACCTGAGACGATAATTTTTGTTGCTTCTTGTTCTGACAAACCGCGCGACATTAAGTAGAAAAGTTGTTCGTCGCCGATTTTTCCGAGGGTGGCTTCGTGCGAAACTTCAACGTCGTTTTCTTTTACGTCCATGCTCGGGATTGTTCCTGCTTCGCTTTGGCTATCAAGAAGCAGACCATCGCAGCGGACGCTTGACTTTGCGCCTTTGCAACCTTTATTTATTTTTACTAATCCCCTATAGTTTGTTATCCCTCCGTTGAGAGAAATGCTTTTGCTTACAATGTGCGATTTTGTGTTTTCCGCGAGATGATAAACTTTGCATCCTGTATCTTGGTTTTGACCGCGCGCGGCGTAGGCGATTCCGATGTAATCTGTTTTTGAATTTTTCCCTAAAAGGACGCTGCAAGGATAGAGCATCGTGACTTTGCTTCCGGTGTTTCCGTTGACCCATTCCATGATTCCGTCTTCGTGAACAATCGCTCTTTTTGTATTTAGGTTGTAAGTATTCTTGCTCCAGTTTTCTATACTTGAGTATCTGACTTTCGCCCCTTTCAAAACATGGATTTCGACGCAGCCCGCGTGAAGAGAATTTTCGTCGTAAACGGGTGCGGAACAACCCTCTAGATAGTGAACCTCTGAATTTTCATCCGCAATAATAAGCGTGTGTTCAAATTGACCGCCTTTTCTTGCGTTCATTCTGAAGTATGCTTGGAGTGGTAGTTCAACTTTAACGCCTTTTGGAATGTAAATGAAAGTTCCTCCTGACCAGACAGCGGCGTGAAGCGCGGCGAATTTGTGAAGAGTTGCAGGAACGCAAGAGGTCATGAAGTACTTTTCAAATAATTTAGGATATTTTTTGAGACCGGCGTCGCAATCGAGGAAAACAACGCCTTGCGCTTCCCATTCTTTTTTTAGATTGTGATAAATTATTTCCGATTCATACTGTGCGCCGACGCCGGCAAGTGCTTCGCGTTCGGCTTGAGGGATTCCCAAACGCTCATAAGTTTGTTTAATATCTTCTGGAATTTCTGCCCAACTTCTTGAGTTTTTAACTGAATCGGGTCGCATGTAAAAATGAATTTCCTTGAAATCTAATTCGGAAAGGTCAGGGCCGAATGTTGGCAACGGCATTTCTTCAAAGAGCTTCAGGGCTTCAAGTCGTTTTTTCAACATCCATTTCGGTTCTTCCTTGTCTTTTGAAATCTGCCGAACGAGTTCTTTGCCAACCCCAGGTTCTGATTTAAAAATTAGATTTTCCGGATTGTGATGGTCGTAAGCGTTGCGATTAATCTCCATGCTAGAATCAGTTGGGAAGGATTATTTAAGGGTTTTGTGATTATCTAAGAACGTTTTTTAACTTATGAGCCCACTTAGTTATTGGATTCTGTTTTACATGTTTTATCCTGCCTCTTTGAGATTTATATATTCCAATTGTGGAGAGCTTGAATCCATGATATAATTTTCTTAGAAGATTGGATTCATACCTTTTGTCTTTGGCGGTTTCTTTAGTCGGAATTTCATGAAGTCTAAAATCATCTCTTCTAATTAATCCACGACTTACAGCCATCCTATGGAAATCTTTGAATCTTTTGAAATGTCCATGATATGTTACAACGCCGACGTCAATTCTCCCAGGATGATTTTCTTTTTCTGCTCGTTGTTTTATTTTTTTCAAAGAGTAAAGTACGTTTTCAAGAGTGTCGTGAGCTTGTCCTTCAATCATAATCCCTTTTGGAATGACTCCATGCTTCCTAAGATCTTTGTAGATAGAATAGTCCTGACTTTTTTTCATTCCCCTAATATTTCCATGAGGGTAATATCCGCTTATAACAAAGTATCCGTCGTCTTTCAACGAATCTTTTTTTTCCAGTGCTTTTTTTGTTCTAGGAACATTTAATTTTTCTCCGCCGGTTGGAATCATTATTGCGTCGAGTGTTTGCCTGCTAGTGAACATCAAGAATGAAACAATGAAGAAAGCTAAACCCAAAAAAGTGGAATATGAACTTTTCATAGCAGGGCCGATGAAAGCACCAGTTGGACTGAAAGTGAATTTTATTACAACGAGGATTAATGACAGCGCAAGAAAAGAGAATGCCCACATATTTTTATGCCTCATGTTTGTTTAAGCAATGCATTGTATAAAAAGTTAACTTTTGTTGATGACTTCGTTCAAATCTTTTAAAATAAGTTCGAGCTCATGCTCAAGTCCGTGAATCTTCAAACCGGATTCAAGCGTGTCGTACGCGGAAAAGCGGCAGTTGACGCAGTTAAGCCCATATCCAAGCAAGACCTCAATTGTTTCAGGATGATTTTTTATGAGTTCTTTTATTGGCGTGGATTTTAGGATTTCCATATCATTTATTGGAAGTGGGAATTAAAAATTTAACTGTAGAAAACTTTATGTGCAAGACCATGACATATGTCGTGGGCTAATTTTCAACCGAAAATTAGTTCGCTTCGCTCAAATTAAAGAATAATTAACATAATCCTCGACGGAAATAGATAATGTATAATAAAACCCATGTAATTTTACCTCATTAATATAATTGTTCCAATTCGCGACGAAGTGAGCCAAATAAACTTTAAAGGAGAACCGGGGGGACATATGTCCTGAACCAACACACTTGTAGAAAACTTTAAAAGGAGAATGTTAATGTGAGAGTCATGAGAAGATTAATTTTAAGTGGGCTTGTAGCAGTACTTTTAACTGGAAGTGGCTGTGATAGAGGTCCAGCAGAAGAGAAAGTTCTGCCACGACAAGATTCCTATGAAGTAGCTTACACAAAAGAAGATTCTTCTAAGGCTCTGAACGAGATAAGAGAATTATATGGTCCAAATGCAAAGCGGGAAGATTATACATTACAACATGATTATCCTGGGCATGTAGGAGTCTGGATTCGTACTAAATCGAAAAGAAAGTAAAACTACATAGCCTCCAACCTTCGAATTCTTTCTTCAACTGGCGGATGAGTTGAGAAAAGTCCTTGAACTTTTTTCTTGAACGGGTCTGAAATGAACAATGGCGCCATCGCATTTGAAACTCTATGTTCTTTATCTTTTTCTGAAACATGCTCGTTTTTGATTTTCTTTAAAGCATTTGCAAGTCCTGTGGGATAACGCGTGAATTTAATGCCGGAGGCGTCGGCTGCGTATTCCCTTTTCCTTGAAATAGATAAGGCAACAAGTCGGGCGGCAATCGGCGCGAGAATGGCGAAAAGAATTCCGATGATAATTAGCGCTATCTGCGCTCGGTCGTCTTTTCTTCCTCCCGAATTGATGTTTGAGAACCAAAGACTTCTTAAGAAAATTTGCGCGATGATTGAAACCATTCCGATGAGGACTGCTGTGAGTGTCATGAATCTTATGTCGTAATTCGCGATGTGCGACATTTCATGAGCAACGACGCCCTCAAGTTCCTGTTTGTCCAACTTTTTTAAAGCACCGTTCGTGACGCAAATTACTGCTTTTCCCGGACTTCTGCCCGAAGCGAACGCATTGATTTCTTCGGATTCCATGACATAAAGTTTGGGCATTGGCAAACCTGAAGCAATTGCCATTCCTTCTGCTGCGTGATAAAATGCGCGGTGTTCAGTGTGCGAAGCCTTTTTTGCTTTGACAGATGCCAGAGCAATTTTGTCAGAATTGTAGTAACCGGCGATGACATAAATCATAGAAAATACAATCGCGAAAATCATGATGATAAAAAAGTACGATGGGTTGAGAATTAATGAAATTACATAACCGAGAATTATGAAGAATATGAATATGATTCCGATTAGAAAAAATGATTTTATTTTGTTTCGCTGAATTTGGTCGTCAAATGAAAGATGTTGTGACATATTGTTTTTAGAATATTAAACCTTAAAACACTTTCTAATTAAAACGAAACTTTAGGCACGGCTTTTTCCTCGACGGGGATTTCAAGATATTTCTTTGCCGACTTTCTGTAGATTGACGCAAAAGTGACTCCTGGGAATCTCTTTGTTAGATTGTTGTATACCAAAATTGAATCGTTGTAATGTTGTCTTGCGTAAGCGACTTTGTCCTCTATTGCCGCGAGTTCTTGTTGAAGCTGAAGGAAGTTTTCGTTTGCTTTCAATTGCGGATAATTTTCTGCTATTGCAAAAAGCGAGCCAATCGCGCTTTGAAGTGCTGCACCTTTCTGAACTTTGCTCTGAAAATTCTTAGCGCCCATGAATTCTTTTCTTGCTTTCGTAACTTCGGTCATAACTCCGCGCTCGTGCTTGACATACCCTTTGACAGAGTTTATTAGGTTCGGTACAAGGTCCGACCTCTTTTTGAGCTGAACGTCAATTTGACTCAAGGAATTATCTATCCTGTTTTCCAATGTAACAAATCTGTTGTAGTAAACTATGAAAATCAGGACGATTAAAATTAGCAGACCGATTATCCATAAAATCATAATCATATACTGGAGAGTACGTTTTTAAAATTATTGTTCTATATGAATGAAAGAATCACAGCCATCAGGATAAATATTACTATGAATGTCAAAGCCCTTTTTCTTGAAACATTCAAAGTTCTTTTTGAAAGGAATTTTGTCGCGTGGAATAACCAGTCTGGTTTAAACATCCATAATAATCCTATTGCAGAAAAAGAAACGTAAGTGAATATTGCTGGAAGCGCGTCGCTGCCCAACACAAGACCGCCGATCATTAGTTCAGAAACTCCGCCAAGATTTGCACCGATCATATAAGGGATAACCTTTCTTAGATTAGTAATTCTTGTGACAACTAATGGGATAAGGAAAGTTATGGTGATGCTTGTGGACATTAAAAGTGCAGTAATTCCAAATCCGAACCAGAAAGATTTCCATTTTTTGTTCAAAAATTTGTTTATCTTCTGCTTGAGATAAGCCTCGCCCCAAATGTTAATCATAAATTTTGGGAGGTACTTTAAACTTCCAACAAGAACGAATAAACCTAAGATAATGTTCAAGTGAGGGGGAACAAGTGAAATAAAGTTAATCAAAGGGAGGGTGATCATGTCTACAAAGTCTATAGTTGGTAGACCCAAAACAATAAAATGGTTGCCCGCCCTTGAAAAGAATCCGGTGAAAAATTCAAGAAGGAACATCGCGATAGCAATCGGGAAAGCATAAACCAAATTTGCGATACCAACTTCAAACCCGTGTCGGAAATCCCGTCTCTTTGCGTGAATTAAAAATGCAACAAACAAAGCAGTAACTGAAGTTCCGATTCGCGTTCCAATCATCATATAAATTAAAACTATTGGTCCGATAAAACCCGCGAGGCTGAAAGCAATAAGCGTCGCAGCTGCAGCGCCAGAAGATTGAGTTATTAAGGTCGCAAGCCATCCAAATCCGAAAGCGTTTATTGCACCAATACCATCTTTAGTTAAAGAAAGAAATCCGTTTCCCAAAGATTGTGAGGAAACTTTAATCAGAGTCAGAGAGAAAACAAAAAAGTAGAGCATTGCTACAAATCCAATTGTGTTAAGAATTTTCCCACCCCGCTTTTTCATAAATTAGAGAATGAAATGCGGTTTAAAAATTATTTGAACGCCCGCACCAGGAATCGAACCTGGATGCCTGTAAAGGCTCCGCTTTCGAGGCGGATGCAGTACCATTGTGCCATGCGGGCCACTCATTTGTTCACAACAAAACTTAAATAACCTTCCTTCCTTTAGAATTCATGGATAAAGATATTGGCAAGATAAACAAAGGAGAATTTCAAGGAACTACAACTGATATCGTCGTTGGTGTTAGGGAATACAACGGACGGGTTGGAGTCGACATTCGCGAGTTTACCGCAAGTGAGAAATATACTGGGCCGACGAAGAAAGGTCTAAGAATTCCTGCTGCGAGTTTTCAAGAGTTTAAGGAAATGATTAATTCCATTTCTGAAGAAGATTTGAAGGAAGGATCTGCAGAAGCACAGGGTTCAGGTGGAGACTCTAAAGAGAATGAAGAGAAAAATTCCGGAGATGAGCCGAAAGCAAGAGAAGATATGCCTGACTATTAATTCTTTTTTTCTAAGTCATAAGAATCCAGATGAACACTTTTATTATTAGTGCAGATATAATAAGAATAAGACCGCGCCTGAAATATTTTATGTGATGAACTCCGAAGAGCATAATAAAAAGTCCAATTATAATTGTGGCATAAATGAAGTAATTGTACCAAACCATTTTTCTAAAAGCAAAGCACGGTTTAAGAATTTTTGGGCAGTCGAAAACTTTAAAAACTTCAGGAAACTGATTATAGTAGGTTGGGAGGGGCGGAACAATCGAGAAATGATTGATCTTCGGATTTTTTGTTTTTCGGCTTCGGACGCCTTCTCTTGGCTACTGAATTCTTGAGAGATTTGAAATCAATTTGTTTGATGTATAATAAGTTGGACAGAAGAAGTCAACAATCTCTTTTTTTATATTCCCTAACAGTAACTGGAGTGAAAATACCATTAAGACTATCAAGCATATCCACAAGAGAAAGACGTTGAGTCTTGTTCACCCCTTTCCCTTTTATAGATTCTATCAAATCTCTTGAAATTAATTGAGTTACATAATAACGGAATTTGTGATATGCTTCACTAAATCTTGCATTAAGAACTTCATTAATAATGTCTTTTCTTTCTCTTTGTAGAATGGAGAGGTCAATATTGGAATTTCCTTCTCTTGCAAAATATAGTAAAAAACGTCTT
>JAHJMH010000043.1 GCA_018821425.1 Nanobdellota archaeon | reverse complement strand
TATTTTTTATTAAATCTATAGCAGATAAAGGCACCCCTCTATTATTTATACTTTCAAATAGATTGAAAGCATCAGAATTAGTGTTTACCTCTATTTTAATTATGTGGGAAGAATTAATTTTATCTAATAATTTTCTAACTTCATTAAGGGGATATGATTCCAACTTTGTTGAAAAGAAAGAATAAGCTTTGTATAATCTTCTATTTCCCAAGTTTTTTGGTTTTCCATCTTTTACATCTAATATTCCAGATTCTTCCAAAATTTCTTTATAATCCTCAAAATTATTATTTTGATAAGAGAGTTCAAGCTTTGTTTCTTTCGGTTTTTTCTTTTGAACCAGTCTGTATTTCAAATTTGTTAACTCTGATTTGAATTCATCATCATCTTTTTTTTCTATAGACAATCTTGCATGAATGGCTGAATATAATAAAGAAAGAGTGGTTAACCTTTGTTGCCCATCAATTATTTCTAATATCGGACTAAGAACTGTTTCTGTAGTTTTATTAACACATATTATTGATCCTAAAAAAGGCCCTTCTTCAGAACCATTCTCTCCCATGATATCATTAAACAGATCATCCCAATTTTCTTTTCTCCATGTGTATTCTCTTTGATACTTAGGAATAACATATTTTATAGCTAATTCTGGTGAGAATAATTCATGTATTGGGATATCTTTTGCAGATTGAATCATTTTGTTACTGAAACAAGTCTTCTATTTAAGATTTACCTTTACTCCCCAATTTTTTAGTTAATTCATAATCTCCACTAATCATTTCAAGGATTATTGTTTTCTATTGATTCTCACTAAGTCCCTCCTACAACAAATTCAATAAATCCTCTAACTTCAAACTGGCTTGTTCCATTATTGCTTTCAACGTTCCTTTCGCAAGCTCTTTGTGATTTGGAACTGGAATTGTTTTCTTTCCATCGCTGCTTTGCCTGACAAAAATCATATGGCTACCTCTTGTCCTGACATGCCGGTAATTTAATTTAAGAAGAACTTTCGTAACTTTCTTACCCGACAATATTGGAAGTTTTGTCATTTCTTTTTACCTCAATTATGGAAAACGTCGGCAAATTTTTTCTTGTCTCATCAAGCTCTTCAAAAGCTTCGGGCATTTCTTCAAGATAAATCTCAACGGCTTCCTTAATCATCTCTATAGACTCTTCAACTGTAGACCCTTGACTAGCAACTCCCAAACTTGGGCATTGAGAAACATAAATGTCCTCGCCATCGCTTAATTTTTCTTTGTTAATCACAATATCAAGATAATAATTTTTTTCTTTCATGCTTTATTTAGAATTTAGAAATATTTAAACTTACTGATTCTCACTAAGACCCTTTCTCTGTCGAATCTTCTTTATAACTTCTGCCTGTATGCTCATCGGAACTTTTTCGAAAAGCTGGTCCAGCAGCGACGATGTTCCTCGCCCTTCAGTCTCGCTTCTTAAATCGTTACTCCAACCAATCATTTCCGCTACGGGAATCTTTGCTTTCATCTCCGCGTTTGTTCCTTCTTGATTTACTTCAAGCATTTGACCTCTCTTACCGCTCACAATCTTTGTAACACCGCCGAGGAATTTATCAGGCATTTCAATAACGTGAATCTGAAGTGGCTCAAGAAGAGTAGGATTAGCCTTTTTCATGGCTTCCGTAATAGCTTCTCTGATAGCTGGATAAACTTGCGCCGGTCCACGGTGAATCGCGTCCTCGTGAAGTTTTGTATCAACAAGTGCAACCCTTAATTTCATGCAAGGTTCTCTCGCCAAAGGTCCTTGGTCCATAACCATTTCAAAAGCGTCAAGAACCATTTCTATAATTTCTCCAATATGAACTTCTCCTCGCGTTTCGTCAAGGAATATATTTCCTTTGTAAACATCTCTTAAATTCCTTATGTCATCTCCGGACCATCCTAGTTTTGAAAGAACTTCTGCGGCGCTATCGCTTTTTTTCTTAACCCGTCCTTCAGAGAGATCGCCACTTTTTATCACATCATAAACAGAATCCTCGAGAGGTTCAATTGTCATGAAAAAACTATTGTGCTTGTTTGGACTTCTTCCTTCAACGCTTGGAGATTCTTTTCCGACGGTTTCTCTATAAACAATAATTGGCGCCGAGGTTCTAACATCAAGACCCTTTTCTGTTTTGATTCTGTTCTCAATAATTTCAAGATGTAGTTCTCCCATTCCTGACATCAAGGATTCCCCCGTCTGTTCATTAATTTCTATTTTTATTGAGGGGTCTTCTTTCCTAATTTGTTTCAAAACTTCAACCAGCCTCGGCAAATCAGCAGCCTTCGTGGCCTCAATAGATTTTGTAACAACCGGGTCAAAAAGATGCTTAATCGCTTCAAGAGGTTCCATTTCTTTTTTACTCACAGTTTCCCCCACAAACACATCCTTCAAACCGACAATACCGACGATGTTCCCCGCGCTAACATCTTCAACAACAAGTCTCTGTGCTCCCCTGTAAACAGAAACCTGCTGGACTCTCGTGGTCCTCTTAGCAAGATTCATGTAAACTTCATCCCCCTGTTTTATAGTTCCAGAAAATAATCTCCCTGCAGCAATTTCTCCGGCATGTTTGTCAACAACAATTTTAATTGGAACAAAAACTGGCTCACCCTTTGCGTCGCAATTCATCATAGATTTCCCGATTTCAGAATTAACATCTCCGTGCCAAATTTTAGGAATCCTATACTTTTGTGCATCAACCGGATTTGGATGGTGCCTAATAGACATGTTGAGAACAACTTCATGCAATGGCGCTTTCTTCGCAAGATCTTTGTGATCATCTTTATTGTACGCATCAATAACATCCTTGAATGTTATTTTATTTTTTTCCATATACGGGAAACTAAGAGCCCAGTTGTGGAACGCGGAACCAAAAGAAACGCTTCCATCTCCAACTCCAACTTTCCATTTTTCTTTGTAACCTTCAGGTGCGATATTTTCTATAAGTTGATTGACATGATCAATTATTTTAACGAACTTTTTCTGCATTTCTTCGGGAGTAAGCTTAACTTCCTTAATCAATCTGTCAACTTTGTTGATGAAAAGAACTGGCCTAACTAATTCTTTAAGCGCCTGCCTCACAACTGTTTCTGTTTGGGGCATAACTCCTTCGACAGCACAAGCGAGAATGATGCATCCGTCAACAGCCCTCATGGCTCGCGTAACGTCGCCACCGAAATCAACGTGTCCGGGAGTATCAATAAGATTAATTAAATATTCCTGCCCCCCCAGTTTATGAACCATACTAACAGACGCCGAATCGATTGTAATTCCTCTCGCAGCTTCGTCTTCGTGAAAATCTAAAACACATTGCTTCCCTGCAAGTGCCTCAGACATCATTCCAGCACCGGCAAGAAGATTGTCGGAGAAAGTCGTTTTACCATGATCAATGTGCGCAGCAATTGCTATGTTTCTAATTTGCGTCTGCTTATGCATAAGCTCTTCAATTTTTTTTGTTTTTTCGTCTGCCATTGTAAGACAACCTACGGTTTTCTTGACACTCAACTTTCCCTTAGAAAGCAGAATATCTATTGAAGAAAAAATTTGTTTTTAAATATTTGGGCGGTTTGAAAAGAATCATATTCTGGGAGAATGACCACTGCCAATCTCAATGACTCTTTCAACAAGTCTTCTTGCGGAATTAGCTTCATTTTTACCTATAGATTCAACTCCTAGATTATCAGCATACTTTGTTAAATCCTTTTCCCCCGAATACAAGATAATCTTTGCGTTTGGGTCTCGCCCCCTAATCATTCCCACTGCCAGTTCAGCATTATTTTCGATTATCTTTCCTTTAGAAAGAGGAAATCTTCCATCAACTGCCCATGCTTTAGCAAAAAAATTATTCATATTCAAACTCAACTCATCCAATGCAGGAAAAGAGTGATAGACTAACTTATTTTTTTTTGACCCAATATTCTACAATATCCACCACTCTCGGGTCGTCTTCAATGTGAACTAAATCATAAACTTCCATAAGATTTTTTATTAATTAGATCTTAAAAATAAATCTGTTCTATAGTATATGCTTTGATATTTAACGAGCACTATCGGCTTGTTTCTCCGCCTCGTTTCTTTTTCTAGCTGAAAAACTATCTCCGCTGTTTTCCGATGCAAGAACAATTTCATCTGCGAGTGCTTGTGATAAACTTTTCTTTTTTCCAAACGCTTTGTCGC
>JAHJMH010000042.1 GCA_018821425.1 Nanobdellota archaeon | reverse complement strand
TTTTCGGAATCAACTTTTGAAGCTCTGTGCTCCTTGCTCAACCTTATAACGTTCTCCACGAATCCTTCAATCTTCTGCTCGTGGCTGACGATTATCAACTGTCTGGAATTTAATTGCTTCAAAACATCCCTCATCTTGTCTAGTTGCGCATCGCTGAAACCGTCGGTGGGTTCGTCAAGAATGACGATGTCTTTGGTTTTTATTTTGCTCAAAAGAGAATTCACGACTTGATTGAATGCGAGGCGATAAGCCAAAGCCACTGCGGTTCGTTCCCCTCCAGAAAGATAAGAGTAGTCAATTTCATAATCCTGATAGTTGATTATTGGAGTGAATTTGTCGTCGAGAGATACCTCGAAAGTGTCTGAGACGAGCATGGAGAACCACTTCGTGAAAAGCTCGGAGAATTCTATTTTAAGTTTTATCATGACGTTTTTTTCAATTTGAGAAATAAGTGGGAGGAAACTCTTTGAAAGCCATGTCTCAAGATTCACGAGAAAACTTACTCTTTCGCGAATTTCTTCTGTTCGCTTAACGCTTTCGCGAATTTCTTCGATCTGCCTTGAGAAAACTTCAATTTCTTTTCGGAGTTCGGCAACTTTAATTTCTGCAACGCGCTCGAGTTTCATGAACTCTTCAAGATTATTTTGCTTTACTTCGAAAAGATTCTCGTATTTATTCAGGTCAAAAACTGATTTATTCAGAGTGTCGAGGTGACCTTCAAGAAGATCAACATCTCGCAGGAAGGATTTATCTGATTTTTCCATTTCATTAAGTCTTTTTCTTTTTTCCTCAATCTCAGAGGATTTTATCTTTAGTAGTTTCTGTTCATTAATTTGTTTTTCTGAGGAATTTATCTCTTCTTCTAACCTCAAAAGAGAATCAGAAATTATTTTCTTTTCAATGACCAGAGTTTCGATTTCTTTTTTGCTTTTTGAAATTTCAGACTCTATGGAATTTGTGATGTTGCTCTTGTAAACTTCGCCCACATCCTGAAGACAGGTTGGGCAGATTTCAATGCCTCTTATTTTTTTATTAAGTAATTCGCTCTCATGAATTTTAAGATCAAGAGAACTTATCCTGGAGGAGATTATTAGGTTTTCTTCGCTGGTCATTGATTTTTTCTTTTTCGCAGAGTCAATCACGGCTTCGAGTTCGGAAATTTTATTTTCATCAAACTTTATCTCTGAGAGTTCTCTTATCTGGAGATTGAGCTGTTCAAGGAGTTTCATATTGCTTGAGATAGTTTCTTTTTTGTTAGAAATCATTATCTTAGTTTTCTCAACTTCCTGCCGAAACTTGTTTCGCTCTTCTATCTTTTTTGAAACTTTGTCTTTCTCTTCCTGCGCTTTTTTCTTCTCCTCCGTTTTGATAACTAATTCTTTTTCAACTAAGACTAAGGCAGATTTTTTTTCTTCAAGAGAAATTTCTTTTAGAACTAAGGATGCTTTGTCTCCTTCAAGATTTTCTATCAGTGCCTCTTTTATTCTCTTCTCCTCGCGAAGTTTTGAAGAGAAGATAGAAATGTTCTCGATTATTTTTTTATATTTGTCAATCCCGAAAACGTGCCTTAAGGTGTTGAGTCTGACATCAGGGTCTTCGAGAATGATTTGTTTCATTTCTTCCTGCGGTGTGTAAACGGTGAACTTGTAAAGGAGATTCTGTTTCTTCGAAAATTCTTTAGGATAATTAAGAATTTCAAGGATTTTGTCTTTAAGTTCTGTAACCGAAAGTTCGCGCTTTTCTCCGTCGATAGATATTGCACAATAATCTTGCGAGACGGTTTTGCTTCCACGTTTTAGTTTTCTTTCAACTGTAATTTCATTATTGTCGACGATAAAATCTAAAACAACTGAGCCCTCAGTCTCGCCATTCCTTAGAAGAGATGTTCCTCGCTGACCCGGTTGGAGTCCAAAAAGGGCGAATTCTATTCCTAGAAGGATAGATGTTTTCCCAGCACCAATGTCTCCAGAGAGAAGTATGGAGCCCTCGGGGAAAGACACTTCCTGCTGTTCGTAACTTCTTATATTGTTCAGCGCAATTTTTTTAATTATCATTTTTGGAACTAGTTAAAAATTCAAAATCTTTTTCGCGTCGTCCAAGAGGCGGTTCGTGAAGTTCTCTGTTGTTTCGCCTTCTTGTTTTTCTGCCACAAAAGTGTTCATCAATTGAGGAATGTGTTTGTTAAAGTTTGAGTTATTTTGCTCCGAGAAAAATTTTATGGTCTCTTCCTCAATGTTCTCGGTTTCGCCAACTTCAATTTCTATTTCTTCCTCTTTGACTTTTAGTTCGTGCGTGTTTCTGAGAAGGAAATATGCGTTTTTTCTTTTGATGGCTTCTTCAATCTGTGAGAATTTTATGTCTGATGTTTTTCCACTTTCAAGAACACCACGGACGCGGAGGAGAACAATTTTATCTTCTATGTCGCGCTTTTCGAGTTCCGCAATTATTTTTTCCGTCGCGAGAAGTGCGTTTTTCACTTCCACGTTCAAAGAAACAACACCCTTTATTGGAAGGGTGATTTTTTTTATAGGATCCTCCGTTCCAGATGAAGTATCAACAATGCAGAATCTTCCGTGCTCGAGATCTTCAAGTTCCTGGAAGTTATTTGGAAAAATCGGCCCGGGATAAACAAAGTTTTCGTATCGGAAATCCATATGTAAATGTCCCATTGCATAATAATCTGCGGGAGGAACTTTTGCAGTTTCAAGAGAATCTATTGGAAGATCGCCTTTGGCTTTGTCTATTGTAGTGTGGAGCATGAAAATCTTGAACATGCCGGGGGCATCATTCAACTCAATTCTGCGAAGATCTTTAATTTCTAATCCAGAGGTTTTTCCAGGATAGCCATATATCGCCACGCCCCTGTGAATTGTGGGATTCAAAATTATTTTTTCGTCTTTTTCTTCGAAATCCAGAACATTTTTGCAGAATCCAGATTTTTCCAAAACATCAAGGAAAGTTTTTCCCGAGACGGAATAATCATGGGAACCTGCAATTATAAAACAAGGAATTCCTGCCTCCTTAAGTCTGCGAAATTCGGCGAAAGATTCTTTCAAGATGTCAATTGAAGGAAACGCCGAGTCGAAAATGTCTCCTGCGATTATTACAAATTCCACTTTTTCTTTTATGCAAATATCGACCGCTTTCCTGAAAGACTCGAGATTCAGATTTTGGAGAGGCAGTTGTTTCCAGCCGCCGAGATGAACGTCTGCTAAGTGCGCAAATCTTACCATTCAATAAACTTGGGCTCGAAGTATATAAAAATGATTGTCCTGCTGCACAATTATTTCAAAAGTCCAGTTAGGAATTCTGAAAGCTGACTTCTGAAGACGAAGATTGATAACAAGATTCCGAAAAGGAGTATTAACATCATGACAAGGAGGACAATAATTATCCTTCCAGTTGTCTCAGATTCTCTAGCACTTGGGCTATAAGACTGGGCTGGAGGGAACGATTGGTAAACTGGGGCAGGAGCTTTAACTGCAGTTTGGGCTGTAGTTGGAGATGAAGTCGGAGCTTGTGCAACCTGTGAAAACTGTGAATGAGGTGTTGGTTGTTGTGTCGGAGCGCCAATAGATACAGGCATGACCGGGGCGACTTGTGATTGTGATTTAAGTTCGGAAGCCGCTTCTTCAACTTCGGCTTTAGGATATCCAGAATTATAAAATGTCATCATTGCCTTGTCAAGAGTGTCTCCTCTGGACATAGCATATTTTAATCCTTCAATAAGATCTTGACTTGGCATGGTAAGACACGGTAAGGAACCTAGGTTCCTTGACCTTCAACCTCCTGATAATTTGCTTGACCGTCAACTTCCCTTTTAATTTCATATCCCTTTAGGAGGAGGATGTAGTTTAAAAATTATTTCGTGATTAACTGCGAAATTAATCTAATTTCAGAAGTTTTCCGTTGCTTGCTAAGTGCGATGTCTCACCGAACTTGTATCCGAATTCAGAAGCAACTTCAATCAAAGGAGTTTCTTGCTGAAGTGTTCCGTGAGCGGGGATTACGTGTTCTGGCCTGAGCATTCTCATCATATCTCTCATGTCCTCACGACTTCCATGACCGTGAACATGAACATCATTCTGAATTCTTACACCGACCCGTTTCATTTTGCTGTCCATTTTGGCTCGCGCAGCGATGTTGATTGGAACTGGAATTATTGATGATGAGAAAATTACATTGTCTCCCTCTTTAAATTTAAACGGGGTGTCGCCTCGTGTGATTCTATCTAGCATTGAATTCTCTTCTGCCTGGTGTCCCGTGCAAACAACAAGATACTTGTCTCTGTTTTTTTCAATTCTAGCCAAGGATGAGTTTATCTGCCTTCTGAATTTAACGAGCTTAACGTTTTTTTTGAAAGGGCATTTATTCACTGCCATCGCGACGCTGACATATTTGTTTAGACTTCTGCCTAAGAAGATAATTTCTCTTCCAGTTTGTTTCGCAACTTCAACAATGCTGTTTAGCCTTTCGATATGTGATGAGAAAGTTGTGATGAATATTGCATTTTTTGAATGTTTTACTTTTCCAATTGCATCTTCTACAAGATGTCTAGCAATTGTTTCACTGCCAGGTTTTGCCTCGGTATAAGAATAAAGTGAATCCATAACGAGTACCTTTACCTTTTTCCTTCCGAGCTCTTTGAACTTTTTGTAGTTTGGTGGCTTGCCCATCGTCGGGTGATTGTCAAACTTCAAGTCGAGAGCGTAAAAGAATACTCCTTCTTTAGTATGTAGGGCAAGAAAAACACAGTCAATAGTCGAATGAGTTGTATGGATGAAATCCACTTTGTAAGAACCCGAGGTTCCTTTAACGGTGTGAGTTGAATCAGGTTGAACAACTATTTTAGGATTGTCAAACTTAATTCCATCATCTTCTGCAACTGT
>JAHJMH010000041.1 GCA_018821425.1 Nanobdellota archaeon | reverse complement strand
TACAAATTCAACACATTACAAAAAAATAGAAGATATGCAAGAAGCCATAGAACAATTTTTAGACAACCATCTTTTTAAACTCAACTTGTCCCATTACTTATGTACTTGACTAAACAACAGAAAACTTTATAATGCTCTTTATAAATCAATAAGTATAATGAGCGAAAACGAGAATTTGAAAGATTATACTGAAATCAAATTGGATGTAGAGAAAGAATTTGAGGAAGTTATTGGAGAATTGCCGAAATTTCCAAAATACACTACTCAGATAATCAATCTTGCTAATCAAAACGCGCAGGGAACAAGACCAAAAGTGGTGGGACAACTTTCTGAGTTAATCCATAAATCACCAGATAAGACATTCAAAGGTTGGAAAAAATGGTATGTAGAAAACTATCCTGATGCTATTAATAAGGCTACTGCAAAAGTAAGCGGTATGGTAAAGCAGTTACAGGAAGCTGTAAGCAAAATTGACGATGATCTGATTCATGAGTGGGTTGAAGACTTGGTTATCACCAAGACCGCTGAGGGATTAGTTATTCAAGAAATAATTCTAAAGTATTTGGCTGAAAAGTTAGGCAAAGAATGGAAGAAATCAACACCTGCCGAAGAAAGCAAATTCATTGATGGGTACATTGGTGATATCCCTGTTCAAATAAAACCTGCTACCTACTTATCAAAGAAACCAACTGTCAGGGATAACATGACTATTCAAGTAGTGTACTACAAGAAGACAAGTAAGTACCTCTATATTTACACTAAGCTTCTTTAGAAGAAATTATGCAATGAAGACGCATTAAGTCTCCCTGCTTTTTGTTCAATCTGAGACACTTCCAAAAACTCTCTTTTGTTGATAGATGTTTCTCGGTTGCTTTCTCTTGAGGACATTGTGACGCTGCCATTTACTTCTTTTGAATTGGAAGCATAATTTACTTTAAACTCATTATCGCTGGTTTGCTCGCACGAAACCAAATCATGTAATATCAGAGAATTGTCTTGTCGTGTCATAACTTTAAAATCATATTTTTCGTGATTATATTTTAATGGACCTTTTTCGGCTTCTCTTTTTTTGACAAATTCAAGATGTTGCTGTATCCTCTTTTTGTTTATTGCATTTGCGTAATCAATAATTGCCTTAGTTCTGTCGATGATTGTATCTTTGAAGTTTGAATCTATTTCTACTCCTATGCTATTTCTAGCAGAAGCCATAGCTGATAACATAGTTGTTCCCGTCCCGAAATATGGATCTAAAACAGTATCACCTTTAACCGAGAACATATTGATCAAACGATATGCTAATTCAAAAGGATAAGCGGCACTTCTACCTCTTATTTTTTCATCGTTTAATTTTTGAATAACTCCATTCAGCCCTTCCCAAATATCTGTAAACCAGATATTCCTTTCTTCCCAAAAGAAAGCACTTTCTTGCCTATTTTTCTTTTCATGAGGTTTTGTAAATTCTCGTTTTCCACCTTTCCTTAAGATTAAGATATACTCATGTTCTAATGTAACATAAGCTCCCGGAGGAAGCATACCACTCCCCATAAATTTATTTGGAGCATTTGTCGTTTTCTTCCAGAGAATTTTAGGCAAAGCATTGAAGCCAGCTTTTAGGCAATGATTCATAATTCTGGTACTACTCGAAAATAATTGAAAGTTTCCCCCGATTGTTCTAGTGGCATCTCCAATATTTATACAGGCAATCCCGCCAGGAATAAGAACCCTATAAACTTCATTCCAAACTTTATCTAATTCTTGATTCATCAACTCAAAAGCATTACTTCCATCTTTGTTATTTAGAGCTTCTTTAATCTCGGAATTTTGTTCCGAAAACATACCATCCCACATTTCAATCATAGGATATGGTGGAGACGTAATCATTAATGCAATAGAATTATCTTTAATCTGATGGAGATTATTTGCATTCTGAAATAAAATCTTATGATTTGTTTCCATTCTTATCCTCTTTTTTGATATATTCTTTGAGCAGTGGTTCCATCACTTCCCAAACTTGCCTCTTATTCTTTTTAACTTTATGCATGAAATCTTGCCAAATATTCCGGTCTCCCCGGAAAGATATCAATGTAAAATCACTATCACCAACCATAACTTAAATAGTAAACAATCAAGTATATAAAGTTTTCTAATTTTATAACATTATAAATGTAATACACACCCGTAATCTACGCCTGCTTTTGTGCTTTTTTCAAAATTTCATGAAACTCGGTAAATTTCGAAAAATTGTCCTTATTCACAAACTCTTTAATTTTTTCTTGAAAATCTTGAGTCCAGATAGATAATGGATAAATGTACCAATCCAAAAATGTATGTTTGAATGTAGGATAACCGTACTGTTCAAAGAAAGATGGAATAGCTCGTCCAATTATTTCTGGCTCTTCAAAATCTTTAGCGATCAGGTTTATAATTTTAGTTTTCAACTGATCAAACTTTTTTTCTTTATGCATAAACGCACCTATTAATTTTAACAAACCAGAAAATCTTTTTTTATCATGTGCTTTAATTTTCTTTGAAGCTTTTATCGATTTATAAGATTCAATTAGTAAATGAAGAAGATTTTCACATAACTGTACATTTCCAGAGTAAATTATTATCGCGAAATAATCCTCGATTGTGTAAAAATAATGGCTATCTAAATGATTATGATTGCTGTTTTCTAACTCCGATTTTAGTCTTTCTAATAAAGAGTTTAATAACTC
>JAHJMH010000040.1 GCA_018821425.1 Nanobdellota archaeon | reverse complement strand
GGAATGAACTTATTAAGGACTGAACCTTTTAAAGAATATTGCCGAAGGCACATTGATGAGTGGAGAGCCGAGGAGGAGATGATATAAATGACTTCTAATCAGATAAGTTTAATCTTCCACTTTGGGCTTACAATTTTGTCTTCTACTAAATGTAGAAATTGTCCTATGGAAAGAGATATTGCCCAAAAGAAAAATATTGGGGAGAATAATTTTGTATTGTAAAATAGAGAATAAATGATGGATGTCATTAGTGCAATTGCTACAGAGGTGGACACAATCCCGAAAATTGTGTGAAGGGATTCTCTGTGACCTTTTCTTCTTCCAGTTAGGATTGCGAGTGGATATTCTAAGAATCTAACTATGTAAGCCAAGAAAGCAAATTTTGTGTAATAGATGTAAGATCCGCGATTAAAACCATCTGCATCAGGGAGAATTGCACCGAGGAAATAAAGTCCAATCCCTATCGCTAATACAAGAATGCTATCTTTATAGGGGCTGATTAAGGAATTGAAAAAATGGTTAAAACTTTCCGTATAAAAATAAGCTAATGATATTAATATTGCTATAACTATGTGGATTGAAAGATGATTTCTTGCTTTCATTTAAACCTTTAGACTAATTATTTTACTTATGCCGTCGTGCATGCTAACGCCGTAAAGGTTCGTTGCTTTTGAAATGACTTCGTCGTTGTGGCTTACGACTATATATTGACCGTTCTGCATGTATTTGTCGAGAAGTTGCGCGAGACGCTCCGAGTTTCTTTTGTCGAGCGCGGCGTCGATTTCGTCGAGTAGATAAAAATAGTAAGGCCTGTATTCTTGAATTGCAAAAATTAATGATAGCGCGACGAGGGTTTGTTCTCCCCCTGAAAGCGAGCGAACGTCGAAGTATTTTCCGTGACCGACCTTGACAACTATGTTCACTCCTGCCTCGAATGGGTCCTGCCTGTTTTCAAGGTCAAGATAAACTTCTCCTTTGATGCTCAACTGCGAGAAGTTCCTTGAGAAGAGTTCGTTGATTTTTTTAAGAGTTTCTATGAATGCTTTCTTTTTCTTAATATCGATTTCGTGAATAATTGACATGATACTTTCCTTTTCCTTGGATATTGTTTCCGCGCGCTCTTTTATTGAATCGTATTCTTTTTTGATGGAATCATAAACTTCGAGCGAACGAAGATTCACGCTTCCTATTCTCGAGATTATTTCCTGGGCCTTCACCAAACGCTGTGCGAGCGATTCTTTACTACCGCTGACAAGTTCATTTTCGGGCACGCCCGCTTCAGACATTTCAATTCCAAGGTTTTCCATTTCCGCGTCAACTCTTGCCTTCTCGACCCGGAGATTGTTCACTCCAGATTCAACGTCGTGAAATTCCCTTTGTTTCAAAGCTATTGAGTCCTCCCTCTTCCTTATCTCTACATAAAATGTGTCTCTGCCCGAAATCATGATTTTGAATTTCGCCGTGAGTTGTTCTTCTTCTTTTCTATTTAGAGAAAGAGATTTTTCCCTTTCGTCGCGCAATTTTCTAAGCGAAGAAAGTTCTTCTTGCGCATCTTTTTCTTCGCGTGAAAGCTGCTTCAAAGCAATGTTCAACCTGTCGAGTTCGCGCTGCTTGAATGCAACTTCGGATTTGATTGTTTCTCGAGAACGCATAGAAACTTCTTGAACTTCCATATTCAAAGTCTCATATTTTTCCTCTATGTTTGAATTTTCCTCAATTACTTTTTCAAGCGCCCTTCTTCTTTTTTGAAGTTCTAAGATTTCTTTTTGAGATTCTTCTGATTTTTCATGAAGCGTTTTAATCTGGGACTTCTTTTCGTTTACCGCGGAAATTTTTGAAAGATCCGATTCTGCCTTAGAAATACTCTCTGTAATTTGCTCAATATCTTTGTTTAGAATTTCTTTGTGCTGATAAACTGCTCTCAATTCCTTGTCTGCGTTTTCGATTTCTTTCTTTAAAGATTCTATTTTTGGAGACATTTCTCTCTTGATTTCATCCATATGTTTGGGAGTAATTTTGTTCTGGCAAATGGGGCAAGTGTCCATTTTTGAGATTCTCTCGAGTATTTTGTTCTGACTTTCTATTTCGGACTCGCCGATGGAATTGGTTTTCTCGAGTTCTATTTCTCGTTTTAGCATTTTACCAAGAGCTTCTCTTTTTTCAGCAAGAGATGATTTGAGTTTGTTCAACTTTTCATGGCTTGCCCGCTGGTCAAAAATTTCCAAGGACAAAGATTCAATTTGCCGAATCAGAATGTCGGATTCGCTTGTGTAATTCCTGGCGAGGTTTTCCTTATCTTGTATTCTTTCTCTCACTGAACTTACTTCGGACTTTACCATGTAGAATCTTTTTCTTTGTTCCTCAATTTTCTCGAGCTTCTCTTTTTTGGAGTCCATCTCTTTTTTCTTTCCAGCCATTCCCGGAGATTCTTTCTGAAGTTCCTTGACAGAACTTTCAAATTCTTTGATGGATTCTAAATATTCACTTTTTTTTGTTGAAATGTTGGAAATTTTGGATTCGTAATTTTCAATCTTGATTGTTATCCCTGCGAGTTCGGCCCTTAGATTTGCGATTTCGTTGTTGAGTTTTTCCTGCTCTAATCCAGTGGACTTCTGAATGTCGGAATTAATTTGATTTATTTTTTGACGGAAGTTTTCTATTTCGATTTCAATTTTAACAGTTGTTTCCTTGATTTTTCTTAATTCAGTATTTCCCTTTTCCATGTCTGAAAGTATTTTTTCAGATTCTTTATTCTTTTTTTGCAAGTCAGAGTGGATGATGCTTGCCTTGAATTTTTTTATATCTGCTTCGAGTTTTTTAAATCTCAAGGCCTGTTGCCTTTCGTTTTCAAGATTATTCAAGTATGCCGTCCTTTCTCTTAAAACAGAACTTATTTCTTTCAGTCTCTCGTCGGTTTTTTCAAGTTCCCTGAGTGATTTTTCTTTACGGGATTCATAAACAGATATTCCCGAAACTTCTTCCATTACTCCGCGTCTTTCATCTGGTTGCATTCTCACGAAGTTTTGGATTTCTCCTTGTAAGATCATATTGAATCCTTGAGGATCGATTCCTGCTTGCGCGAGGAGACTCAAAACGTCCTGTCTTGTTTTAGTTTCGTTATTTATCTTGTAAAGGCTCTGTCCGTTTCGTCTGACGATTCTTTTTATTGAGACTTCAGGGGAATCTTTTGAGAATGTTTTTTCAGAATTGTCGAAAACCACTTCAACTGATGCTTCCTTCGCGGGACTTATTTCTTTCGTTCCGAGGAAGATTAAATTGCTGGCTTTCGCCGCTCGCATAGATTTTATACTCAAACGACCGAGCGCAAAACAGATTGCGTCAGAAACATTGCTTTTTCCCGAGCCGTTCGGACCGAGAATGACGTTTATTCCTCTCGAGAAAGGTATCTCGGTTTTTCGGGGAAAACTTTTGAAGCCGTGCATCACTAATCTCTTTATGTAAGACATGATTGATAAAAAGAAAACAGGTTTTTAAGGATTCGGATGAATATCTAAAAAATAAATTTTGAAGATAAGTTACCATTACAGAGTCATCATAGCATAAAGTTTAAAAATACAAACTTTCAAATAAGATAATGGCAAATGGAAAGTTACCGATTAGATTAGAAGAACTAAGCTTAGGCGAAAAGTTTGTAATGTCGGAAAGAAAAAATTTTACAGGAAATGAGGCTGCAGATTTAATCTCAGAGGCAGAGATTCTTTATGAAAGAGATTTAAATAAATTGGGAAGTGATCTGTCAGATTTAGTTTGTGGAAAGAAAAAAGAAACAGGAAGAGAGTTAACAAAAAAAGATATTTATGAAATTGCAGCACTGAGAGAAGTTCCTAAGGAATATATTGAGAGAGTGATAGACCTACGACATCCTTCTGCGGAGGAACATGCAAAAATTTTGAATACGCTAGACGCTAAACTTAATGCAAGGTCTATCCTGTATATAAGAAAGGTTCTTCAAGTTTACGAACCCGTATTAGTTAAATCATTGCAACTAAGATTCCCTTCTGAAAATTTTGGGTCATCGGGCTATGATGATGGTACAAAGACCCCCCATCCCTACTTTGAAATTTACAAGACATGGAGTCAAAAAAAGGAAAGTTGGTTCGGAATGGAGAGAAAGATAAAACTAAGAAGAATTCTGGCTCAATTTAATTTTATTTCTGATGTTAACATGAGTATTCAGCGTGGAACTTTTGATTTCAAAATATCACTAGAGGACCCCCAGTTTGTAGAAGGATGCGGTGATGTTTTAAATTACTTGAATGGGGAATTGAAAAAGCAGTTAGGGAGCATTGTCCATTTAGAGGTGGAACAAAATTATATTTAAGGACGAATAAGACTACTAATCAGAATTCAAGTTTCTGTTGTTTTGATTTTGATTCTGCGTCTTTCCATGTCGCCCACGATTTTCTGAACAAGCCGCTGTTTTCGTGAATCTTGAGATTCTTTTCAAGGAACTTTTTTGTCGCAGGGTCGGAGCTGTAGCCAGAGCCGAGTTCAGCACCGTATCGTTTTCTTAACTTATCCATTTCTCTTTCTCTCTGACTCTTCGCGAGAATTGAACCGGCGGAAACTGAAATATGATTTTGGTCTGCCTTATGTTCGCAAGAGATATCGAGATTTGAGAGGTCCTTGATGTAAGTTTTCAAAATGTCTGTCCATTTCAGAACTGAATTTGAAGGGCAGTCTATGACAACTTTAATTTTTATTTTGGGGTCTGTTGATTTTGAACGGGCATTTATTTTGTCAATTATTTTTGCGCAGGCGATTGCTTCCAGTTCGTTGAGGTTTGTGCCTCCTGCGATTCCAGAGTCTATTTCGCTCGCCGAGAGGGTAACGATTTCGTGGTCGAATGATTTTTCCTTTATTACTTCGTCGAGAAATTCGCGCCGTTTTTGTGTGAGTTGCTTGCTATCTCTGACTCCGAGAGTTCTCAATTCTTCTTCAATATGTTCATCGACGAGGCAGCCGGCGAGAATCATCGGGCCAACGACAGGACCGCGACCGGCGTCGTCAATTCCTAATAGAAGTGTTTTCATAAAATGAGAAAAGAATTTTTGTTTTTAAGGTTTGCTTTTGAGAATCTCTAAAGAGTTAAATATAAAAATATACTCTCTTTCAAAATACAATGGGTTGGCAAGAATTAATATTAGTTTTTTTCTTTATTATCTTCTTAATGATTGCTAAACAAGTGGATAATTTAGAACAAAGAATCAGAAGATTAGAAGGAAAAAAGAAACCTCCTCAGAGAGAAGATTTCCTAATAAGCTGGTGGAGAAAACAAAAACCTTATGAGAAAATATTAATAGTTCTCGTGACCCTCCTTTTTATATTCTGGATTTTTGCTATTTTTGCTTCTTGATAAATCCCAAGTCACTTCCACTTTTTGAATAGCATTCTTCCTAAAATAATTTTTAAATTCCTTAATTAATCGATTATACATTGAGATTATAGATTCTGGAGGATATTCCGTACTACCTTTTGACACATCGGGATAAATAAGAAAACTCGTATCATATTCATCCCATCCTTCTAGCGTGTTATAAGGAAGTGCTATAAATCCTTCATGGATTAAAGAACATCTTCAGTGGTATAATCCTTCAATATCCTTTTTAGTGAATGTTATGAATTTCTGTAAGAAATCCTTGAATCTTTTAGTTGAATCATTTTCATTTGGAAATAACACTCTTGCTAAACTTTCAAATCCCAAGAAACATATTTGATAAATTAATCGTCCGTGAGTTTTTTTCTCGACGAAAACTTGAACTAATGAAACTCTCCTCTTGTGGAAAGATACAAATTTTTCGACGTCTACTTCTACTTTCATTTTTTGGAAAGTTTGAGAAAACTCCAACGCCCAGACAGGGAATCGAACCCTGGGGCCCCGAAGGGCTCGGATGTTTACTTGTCTTCCAAGGGAGGTTGACGGTCAAGGAACCGTAGGTGCCTTACCTTAGCAATCCGATGCAATACCATTATGCGATCTGGGCAATAGGGGTATAGAATTTTGAGACATTATAAAGATTTCTTTGCTTTTTGGAAAGGCTTTGGTAATGAATCAAGTTTGTGACCTTCAAAATCTGATT
Source organism: Nanobdellota archaeon (assembly GCA_018821425.1). Classification (GTDB taxonomy): domain Archaea; phylum Nanobdellota; class Nanobdellia; order Pacearchaeales; family GW2011-AR1; genus ASMP01. Next base: position 12,673 of record JAHJMH010000040.1, on the reverse strand, counting down.
TTTCTTTTAATAATCTCCGAGGATTATCATCAGTAATAAAATATCTGTCCATGTTGAAGGGATAACCCCCATTTGCCTCTTCTTTAGCATCATAACGAATAAGTTCAGTTCCCATATGGCTATTATCACATCCAGATACAACTATAGCCCCGCTAAGGTGTATTGCTCCAACGGTAGTTTGTTTTAGCACCTCGGAGTTAGTTAAAAATTCTGGAAATTCAGTCGTAGGAACAATAGATGAATTTGGTTCTGAAAAATGTTTTGAGAATAGCCCCATTTCTTCATCAGTAAGGACTTTTATTTCTTTAAACTTATTCTCTTTTTCAATCATCTTAAAAAAATAGCGCGGGTGGGATTTGAACCACACGATCTCCGGGTATCCCATCTCGTATGGGAACCAAGGTTCCCCTAACAAGTCACCCCTCCATGAATATGGGCCCGACGAGGACTCCAGACTCCTCCACCGCGCTATACAATTTAAACTGGCAAAGCACTTATAAATCTAACTATGATATTAAGTGAAATTCACTCGCTGCTCTCGCAATTGGCTGGCTCCGAAACCGCCTTCGGACGGGTTTCTCCACCTAATAAGAATTAATAACGAAAAAACATGGCGAAGTCTGTTTTGGAGTTAACATCAATCGTGAGCCGGAGGCGAGCGTAAATTAAACTTGATATAAAAAATGCCAAACATATACCAACCTGCCGAGGATTCTTTTCTTTTGGCGGAAGTGCTGAAGAAAAAACTTCCTTTGTTAGTCAAGAAGAATCTTGATTTGAAGTTTCTTGAAATTGGCTGCGGCTCTGGCGTGATTTTAAGGGCAGCGTTTGATTCAGGAATAAAGAAAGAGAATATTTTTTCATGCGATATAAATCCCGACGCGGTTGCACATTGCATTGATTTAGGATTTAGTTGTATCCAATCGGATTTGTTTGACAAAATTCCTGCACAAAAATATGATGTTATTGTTTTCAATCCGCCGTATTTGCCCGAAGACGAAAGAGAACCGGAAGATTCGAAAAGGGCGACGACTGGCGGGAAGAAAGGGAACGAAATAATTTTGAGATTTTTAGAAGAGGCGAAGAAATATTTAAAAAAAGAGGGAAGAATTTTTTTGATAACAAGTTCTTTGGCAGAAGATGTTGATTTTGAAAGTCTGGGATATTTTGCGAGAGAAGTTTCGTCGAAGAAAATGTTTTTTGAGAAAATTACAGCTTGGGAAGTTCGGCGCTAACGCGCCAGTTTTCTTCGCGCTACGCGCTCAGATTAAAGGAATAATAATTCAGACAGCCATAATAAATTTGGTACGCAGGATTTTGTGCTTAATATTTTCATAACGGAAAAACATGACGAAGTCTATTTTGCAGTTAACATCAATCGCGGAGCCGAAGCACAAATCTTAGTTAAGAATTACTTAACAGATTTCAAATCTTTCCACGCCAAATCGAATAGACCTTCAAGCGCTTGTGCGAAGAATTCTGTGTTTATCCATACGCTCGTATCGTAGTTAGGGTGGAACTTTTCGTCATCAAGAAGCATGAACATTATTTGATTGGAATCGATTATAACAAATCGTGCTTTGAACTTATCAAGGTTTCTCACTTCTGCAACTTTCTTTAGCTCTTTAGCAACCTTTAGATTATTGCTATTGATTGGTGCAGCGATTCTTACTTTCACTCCGCGCCTTTTACATTTCTCAAGACTTGGCATAAGAACTTCCATTTTTCTATTAAGGCCTTCTGCAGTTGTAACAATTGTTATTGAACTTTCTGCGTCACGAACCATCATGTCAAGATGATTGTAAACATTTTGTCTTCCTTTCAATGAGCCCGAAAGATCTGTTGGCTCGACAAATTTAACTCCTTTTGTAAAAAGAGAATTAAGTTCTTGGAGAACTTCATCGCCCTTGAGAGTTTCAAGTCTTTTGGATTTGTCGTTTGCTTCTCTAAGAAGATTTTTCTTTACTCTTTCAACGACTTCTTCAGGTTTGAGAGCTATGAATTTTATTGGCTTCCCTAACTTCATCACGATGAAACCTTTTTTCTCAAGACTTTCAAGAATGTCATAAGTTCTTGATCTTGGAACATCAGAGATAGTACTCAATTCTCCGGCAGTGGAAGTTCCTCGAGAAAGCAACGCCGTCCATACCTTAACTTCGTATAAATTCAAATCAAATATTTTTCTTAATCTACTTAAAAATTCTTCTTTTACTATCATTTTGTATACTTGTATTAAGCCTTCCTCTTTTTAAAGATTGTTATGATAAAAGAGTGTCGCTCGAGGATTACCGGTTTGTAACAAATTCTTGACAATCCTCACACCCTCTTTTATCTTTTACTCTGAAATCAGTTTTGTTTTTAAACCTTTCCTTAGTAACAACCATTTGGAAATTATTTTGATTTACTGAAAGAAATTTTAATATTTTTATCGCGAATTTTAAATTCGGATTTGTTTTTCAGATCTGAACTTTTTTCACCAGTGATTAAAGTAGTTATGTTTTTTGCATTGACCTTCTCTTTGAGAAAATCTATCTGTTTGTACTTTAGCAATTCGGATAACAAATCATTTTCAGTTTCAATATTAAGAACAATCGTATCTTTCTTCACCAAACCAAGTTTCTTTCTCTCTGATTGAATCTTTCTTGAAATTTCTCTGGCAAAACCTTCGGCTTCAAGTTCGGGAGTTTGCGTTGTGTTCAGCTCAATTGTGATTTCTTGATTATCTTTCGAATTTTTTTTGTAAGATAATGTTTTTACATTTAGTTGATTTTTTATTATCTCTTTCATTGCAGAATCAATTTCAAAATTAGAAGTTATGTCTACAGATTTCAAAGGCCATTTTAATCCTATGCCAACTTTGTCTCTTTCTCTCAATCCAGAGGAGACAATTTTTTTGACAATTTCCATATTCATCAATATTTTTTTATTAATATCTTTTTCATTAAATTTGGGATAACTCTCTAAATGCACTGATTTTTTATTTCCATAAAGAGATTGGTAAATTTTTTCTGAAACGAATGGAACAATCGGGGCAATCGCTTTGGAGAAAGTTTCTAGAACATACATTAATGTTCCCCTCGCATCAGAGTCTTCTTCAAATCTATCTCGATTAAGTCTGACATACCATGTGGAAAGGTCTTCTGCAAAACTTCTTATCTCATTACAGGATTTTATTGTGTTATAATCTTCAAGATCTTTTTCTAAGTTTGTTCCTAACTCGTTCAATCTTGAAAGAATCCACTTATCTGTTAAATCATTGCTTTTGGATTTTTTCGTATCTCCCTTCTTCTGAACAAGTTCGTAAAATCTTGAAGTGTTGTATAACATGAGGATAACTTTTTTGTATATTTCTTCAACACCTTTATCTAAAAAGTTTATGTCCTCAGCATTCATCACAGGGGAAGACATAAGGTAAAATCTTAGGGCATCAGTTCCGTATTTATCTATCAAAGTTAATGGATCTACAAAGTTTTTTTTGCTTTTGCTCATCTTTTGACCGTCTTCTGCTAAGAGCGTTCCAGTTGTTACGACATTTTCAAAAGGAACTTTGTCAAATAGTATTGTAGACAAGATCATCATGTAATAAAACCACGTCCTTACCTGGGCGATATATTCTGCGACGAATTGTGCTGGAAGACTTGACTCAAATTCTTTTTTATTTTCAAAAGGATAATGAAACTGTGCGAAGGTCATCGCCCCAGACTCAAACCAGCAGTCAAGAACTTCAGGAACTCTTTTGAATTCTTTTCCATCTTTATTAAGAATTATTTTGTCTAAGCAGTCCTTATGCAAATCAATTTTTCCCTTGAGGTTCTTTGAATATTTTTTAAGCTCCTCCACGCTTCCAATTACGAGCAACTCTCCGTCTTCAGCAACCCAGACTGGTATCGCTGCCGCCCAGTATCTGTTTCTTGAAATATTCCAGTCGGGAGCAGTCTCGATAGTATATTTTACCCTACCTTCTTTTAGGAATCCCGGATACCAATTGATTTTTTTTGATAATTGGAGAACTCTTGGCTTAATTTTTTGAATATTAACAAACCATGCAGGTATCGCCCTGTAAATTAATTTTGTATCGCACCTGTAACAGAATGGATATTCATGTTCTATTTTTTTTATAAGGACAACTTTATTCTCTTTTTTCAAAAAGTCAATTACAGCTTTATTTGAATCGTGGACGAACATGCCTTTGAAATCGCCAACTTCTGAAGTAAATCTCCCTTTATCATCGACGGGCTGAACTATTCCGATTCTGTATTTTTTGCAAACCGCGTAATCATCTTCACCAAAAGCAGGGGCAGTATGGACTATGCCCGTTCCTTCTTCGGAAGTTACAAAATTCCCGAGGAGAAACTTAAATGAATCTTTCCTTTCGTTGAAGTAAGAAAATAGAGGTTCGTATTCTTTTCCTTCAAGTTTTTTTCCTTTTATTTCCTTTACCACTTCATAATCTTTGATGTCTTTGAAGAAATTATCAAGAACGCTTCTCGCCATGAGGTAAACTTCGCCGTTTGATTTGTCTTTTACATATATGTAATCAAAGTTAGGATTGACCGTCAGCGCGAGATTTGATGGCAGAGTCCAAGGGGTAGTTGTCCACGCGAGCGCGTAAGCGTCTTCGTTCTTCAGTTTGAATTTTACGATAACAGAATCTTCCTTCACATTTCGGTAAGAATTGTCCATGGCAATTTCTGCTTTTGCGAGTGGTGTTGAACAGCGAGGGCAATACATCAAAACTTTTTCTCCTTGATAGATGAACCCTTTTTCCCATATCTGTTTAAATGCCCACCAGATGCTTTCGATGTATTCATTATCCATCGTCTTGTAAGAGTTTTCCATATCGACCCATCTTCCGATTCGGGGGATGAATTTTTTCCATGCGTTGTCGTATTCAAGAACTTTTTTTCTACAGAAATCGTTGAACTTTTTCACTCCGATTTTTTCAATCTCATCTTTGGAATTTATTCCCATTTCTTTTTCGGCAATGTTTTCCACAGGCAAGCCATGGCAATCCCAACCCCAGACTCTTCGGACATAACGACCTTTCATAGTCCAAAAGCGACCGAAAATATCTTTTACAACCGAACCAAGAATGTGTCCATAATGCGGGGTGCCCGTGGCGAAAGGAGGTCCATCATAAAACACATAAGGTTTTTTGTTTTTTGTTTTTTTTAATGACTTCTCAAATGTTTTATCTTTTTCCCAAAATTTGAGGATTTCTTTTTCAATCTCATTGATTTCCATCACCCCAAATAGAGTTCAATATTTTTAAATACTTTCCAAAAATTCTTTCTCAACAAAATGGAGTTCAGAAGGAATTATTATGCAAAATGGGGCTTTTACTTTTTCGTCATTGAGATTCTTCGGAGCGTCGTAGAAAATTTTTGAGTCTGAAGTTCCGAGACGCGAACAGACAATTATTTTATTGAGAGAAATATTATTTTTCTTAGTATCGCGAACTATCTTGTCAAGAGCCTCGCTGAAATCTAAGCCTATGTCAATAAGGATTATAGTGTGTGCTTTTATGCTTTGGTTTTGGGAAACAACGGCAGTGTAGCTGTCTGCATCAAAGCCGGGCATGCTTGCCGTTTTTCCGAATTTGTAAACCTGGAGACCGGTTTCAGCGACGGCGTCAAAAATTGAGCCCGAATGAATTACTTTTACTGGAACTTTTTTCTTTTTGGCTTCTTGAATGATTGTTATATGTGTCGTTGCTGTAAAAGGGCTTCCGTAAATAAGAAGCGCGACGTCTTTGGTTTTTGATTCTGTTAGAAGCTCATCAATTTTTTGTTCAACAAATTCTCGATTTGCAGGAATAATCTTTTTTCCGATTTGTTTTTCGAGTGTTTCTTGGCTGTAAGGGAACTCAACAGTGTAGTTTTCCAAATACACTTTTTCAGATTTTTTTATTGCATCAAGAGCCTCGCTACTGATCCCATTTTCGTTTAATCCGAGTCCTATTAGGTGTAACATAAATTTATAAGAAACAGACCATTTTTATTATTAACTGATGCGCTCACTTCGTTCACGAATTGACCGCTTCAAAACGGACTTCTTCACGTTTCTCCGCAAGAACAAGATTAAGCAAAGAAAACTTTGACTGAAATTCTCGTGGTCATTCATGTTATTGTGCGTCAGCACTATTTTTTCTTCCTTAAACTTCTGCTCGTAATTATTATTATGAAAAGAAACGCGAAGAGCAATGAATCATTTCCGAAGATTATACTCAGGACCGCGCCGACAAAACTTGCGAGAATTATCAGTTTGAACCATAGTTGTCCTTGTGAACGTTCGTCTTCTGTTTTCTTAGCGAGATAATTGCCTATTGGAAAACCTAGGATTAGAACGATTATGCCGATTAGAAAATTAAGTGATTGCATGGTAATATTTAAGAAACTGGATTTTTATATTTAATCATGTACGAAAAGTTTTTGGTAGTGGCATCGAAGCTCGACAAGGCCGGGATAAACATCACGACTCAGTTGTCGCAGTTTCCTGGAAGTTCTGAGCAGTTTAAATTTTACCTTGTTGATAAAGAAATAATTTATACTGAGAGTTTTGACCCTGAGAAAATAAATGATTTTGATTTTGTGATTTTTGCGTCGAAGCACGCTTCCGAAAGCGGAGAGAAAACGCTTTCGATTCACGCGCCCGGAAACTGGCGGTCTGCAGATTATGGTGGTGAAAGAGGGAAAGTTTGCAAGAGTTCCTCTTTGTTCTTCAAACATATTTTTACTAAGTTGAATGAAAATGTGGAGCATTATGATTTGAAAAACTATAAGGTTACGATGGAGACGACACACCACGGTCCGCTGATAAACAAGCCGTGTGTTTTTGTTGAGATTGGTTCTACAGAAACGGAATGGTCCGACAGACGGGCAGCATTTATTCTCGCGAAGACGATTTCAGATTCGATAGAAAGCTTCAAAGAAAATCCTTACAACGAAGTCGCTGTTGCCGTCGGCGGTCCGCACTACTGCCCGAACTTTAACAAAGTACAAGGAAAGTCCAATGTCGCAATTTCCCATGTTATTTCACAAAATGCTTTTCCACTAACAGAAGAGATGGTTCGCGAAGCGATAGAAAAAACCGAGGAAGAAGTTGATATGATTCTGCTTGATTGGAAAGGCCTTGGCAGAAAAGAGCATAAGGATGAAGTTTTGAAAATTTTGGATAAGTTTTTTATTCCTAAGAAAAGAACTGGGGAAGTTGATAAGTGATTTTATTTTTTATTTTTCAAATATCTAACTAAAGAATGGATGCTCCAGCCGAGGAGGAAACCGATAATAATATAGGGTAGAAAATTAAAGAGCATAATTAATAAAAAAGTGGAAGAACCGTGAAAGGTAAAAATAGTAGGTCCTGAAAAACCCAAGAGGAAAAGCACCCCAAAAAATGTATAGAAGAGCCCGGGGACTGCTCCAATCCAACTACCCCACATTTTTAATGGATTATAAGAAACCTTTTTGCTCACTTCAACATTGGTGTTAACCATATTGGGAGATAGTATTTTCACTTTTTATAACTTTCTAAAACAATTTAAATTTCCCACCAATTATCGACCTCGTAAAAATGGTCAAAGTAATATCCTTCAGCACCTAATATTTTTAATGCTTTATACTGTACATCTTGACAATAGTGTTCTCCGTACTCTAGACTATATGATCCCCTGGGAACCTGGCGGTAAGTATATGCTTCTGGGTGCTCGAAAAAGTAGTTATAATATAGATTGGAATGGCAGGCTTCATGGACAAATACTGAAGCGAACCAGATGGTATCCTGTTCCGAAGTTTGATATCCCTCTTCTCCTTTATTAAAATAGAATATTGGAGGATACCTTACATCTATCCCCCCAAGTCCTGAACCGCTTACAGAATAAATATTTTCAGGGCACTCTATTGTATGAACATAATTTGTAACATAAATATAATTATTTGGAGATTTTTCTTTGAGTAAATCAATTGCAGGGTTAATCTTTTTTATACAGTCTCCATCGCCAATTATAGTTATATTAAATGGTCCAGGAATTTTGATAGGATCTGAGCAAAGGTAAGAATCTCGCAGGCGCTCTCCAACACTTGCACATTCAGACCAGTTTAGATAATCAAAACACCAATTGGGGAGACATTGGGATTTATTTATTATTTCAAATTCTTGTTGGTAATCTTTATTATAATATTTAAGTCCGATAATAATTAGAAGAGTGAGCAAAATGAGAACCCCCGAAATAATAAACATCTTTTTCATTGCCATTAAATACTCAAGCAAAAAAGATATAAAAATTTATCTAAAAGAGAAATCAATAAAGTTATCGTTAACGATTTCTCAAATATCTGACTAAAGAGTGAATGCCCCAGCCCACCAAAAAGAAAATTACTATGGGCATTATGATCTCCTTATTAAAAAACGGGGGAGGATTCCCTGCCGGAGTAATCTCTTGGGCAATAAGGTTAAAAAAAAACCACAATGCTACGCTAACCCAACTTCCCCACATTTTTAATGGATTATAAGAAACCTTTTTGCTCACTTCAACATTGGTGTTAACCATATTGGATGATAGTATTTTCACTTTTTATACCTTTCCATAATAATTTGATTAAAATTCTAAAAGAAAAAAGGGAAAGCAATAAAGATAAAAAAATAAAAAAAGTTGGTTTACTGCTTTAATATTGCAAGTACTACACTGATTAATGTTGTTACTACAACAACCCATCCCGCAATCATTGCAAGAACATCACCGCCAAGCCGTGTGGGTAGTGTTAATGTTCCGCCGACCATCGCGAATCCTACTGCAAGTGAAACAATCACTCCCGTTAACCAAGCAATAAAGTTCAAAACTCTTCCGCCTTGTTTTGCCATTTCAATTCAACCTCCTTTTTATTTATTTGAAACTATTATATTTAGTTTTCTTTGTTTAATTTTTAACTGATAAAATAAAGGGAAAAACAACTTAAGTAAGGTTGTTAAAAAAATTACTTTTTCTTACTAGCTGTTTTCTTTTTCTTCCCTTTCGCACTCTTTTTCATCTTTTTTCCTCCGCTGATTCCTGAAAGAGTTGCTCTGAATCCGACGGGTGCTTGCGCTGAAACAAGTTTCAATGCTCTATCTCCTGCGCCTCTCGATCTTGCCATGTTCTCTCTTATTCCTTTGTCAAGTCTCTGAAGCTCTTTGTTTGTCTTCTTTACTGAAGATGCTAGCGCTTTTTCAGAAATTTTCCCGAAGAAAAATCTCTTACATTCCGCATCAAATTCATCCAGAAGTCCTTGCTTCTCTTCCTGTCTGGCTCTTATAAGTTCACCAGCAACGTTGAAATCCTTGAGAATCTTTGCGAAAAAAGATTCGTTCATTACATTTATATGTACCATTTTACCTCCTTTTATTTATTCAATAAGAAAAATATTCTTTAAATAAGTTTTGTTTTGGGAATGGGGAGTTCGCTTCGTTCACTCTCGCCAAAATAAGATTACATCTTATCGAGGGTTTCTATTCCGATAAGTGAGAGAGAATTTTTTAAAACTTGTCTGAAAGATTGAACCAAAGCCAAACGGAAAGCTTCTTCTTCGGAGCCAATGACCTTACAGTTGTGATAAAATTCGTTGAAGATTTGTGCGAGTTGATAAGAATAGTTTGCGATTAACGAAGGATTCAAATTTTTATATGCACTCTCGACGATTTCCGGAAACTGCGAAAGTTTTTTTACGAGCGCTATGTCTTTTTCTTCAAGTTCGTTTACTTCTGTTTTTTTCTGAACCAACGAAGCTTTTTCCATTATTGAACTAGCGCGCGCGTAACTGTAAAGAATGTAAGGTCCAGTATCACCGTCGAAGGAAACCGATTCTTTCGGGTTGAAAAGCATGTTCTTGTTTATATCAACTTTAAGTAAAAGATACTTTATCGACGCTAAGGCAATTATAAGACTTCTCTTTTTAAGTTCTGTTTTTGAAAGTTTGTCTCTTTTGGACAATTCTTTTTCCGCAAGTAATCTGACCCGTTCAATCAAATCATCCGCGTCAACGACAGTTCCTTCACGGCTTTTCATTCTTCCTGTTGGAAGATTCACCAATCCGTAAGAAATGTGTTTCATCTCTTTGTCCTTGAATCCAAGTTTTTCCAGAAGTGAGAATAGGACTTTGAAATGGTAATCCTGCTCGTTGCCGACGACGTAAAAAGATTTGTTCAGTTTATAATCCTCAAACTTTATTTTTGCGAGTGCGAGATCAAAAACAATATAGACAGATGTTCCGTCCTTTCTCAAAAGAATTTTTTCTCCGAGTTTCTCATTGCTTAAATCAATTTTGACTTCCCCACTTTTTTCTTGCGTGAACAAACCTTTTTTTACACCGTCAAGAATCATCTCTTTTCCTTTTTTGTAAATCTTACTTTCAAAATAATTGACGTCGTGTTTTATCTCGAATTTTTTGTAGGTCTCCTTGAATCCGTCGAGCGCCCAACCATTCATAAGCTTCCACAAAAGGAGGGTGTTCTTGTCGCCAGCCTCCCATTTTTGCAGCATCTCTTGAGCTTCGGCTTCAAGTTTTTTGGTTTTCTTCTTGTTAAACATTACGTAAAAGTCGCCGACGAAATGGTCCGATTTTTCCTTTTTATCTGTGGGTGTTTTTTCGCGGCCCCATTTTTTGTACGCGAGCATAGATTTGCAAATGTGAATTCCTCTGTCGTTGTTCATATTCGCGCGGATTACTTTCTCGTCGTTAAATTCAAGAATTCTTGAGATGCTTTCTCCTATCGCCATGTTCCTCAAATGTCCAAGATGAAGAGGCTTGTTTGTGTTTGGAGATGGAAACTCAATCATGGTTCTTTTTCCTTTTCCCAGTTTCGATTCGCCGAAATTTTTCTTCTGTGTTATCGCGTCCCAGATAACTTGGCGCGCGAGACTTTTTCGGTTCACAAAGAAATTTATGTAAGGTCCTTGGGTTTGTATATCTTCTAAATCCGTTGCGGGAGCGTTGCCCATTTTCTCTCGGAGTTCAATTGCGATTCGAGAGGGATTGTCATGAAGTTGTTTGGAAAGAAAAAAGCAGGGGAAGGCATAGTCTCCCATCTCTTGACTTGGCGGGACCTCGATTAAATTTAATATCTCCTCATCCTTGAGGCTGACAGCTTTTTTCTTTAATGCCTTTTTGAGTATTTTAACGATAACCTCTTTCATTTGAAAACCTCCAGCGGGTTTTTCACAATTCCAGCAACCATAAGATAAAGGAGTTAAATTAAGTTAATAAAGATTTTTATGGGGAGGACAGGGTTCGAACCTGCGTAGGCACTAAGCCACAGCCTCTTAAGGGCTGTCCGTTTGACCACTCCGGCACCCCCCCATTAAAAGAATATGTCGGCACCGACTTAAAAAACTTCTTATATTTCTATTTTCATAAAATTAACTATTCGCGGATTGTGGAAAACATTTAAATAAATACTCTAACTAAAATTTTTATGGAAGGAAAAAAGTTGATATTATTCAGACTAGAACAATGCCCTTTCTGTAAGAAGGCTGAAGCGGCGTTGGATGCAAAAGGAATAAAGTACGACAAGGTGGAAGTACCGAAACCGCATGAGGAAAGGACGCTGTTGAAGGAACTTTCCGGACAAACATCTGTTCCGGTTTTGATAGAAGTTATCGGTTCAAAGGATCAGGACGACGACATTATTGCGTGGGCGAATAAAGATTACTAATTATTTCTAGGGAAATTTATCTGATAAAAATTATTATCTATTAGTTGTTATCGCGCAGTTGTGATTCTGTTGCTTTTCTAGAGTTTCGAAGGAATGGTTTCATTATGGAATGGTTACAACGGAAAAGTTTATAAACATTAAATTTGAAATATAATCATATAAAATGGCAGAAGAAGATTTTAATCGGGAAGAAAGAATGAAGAAAGAGCTCCGAGATGAAATTATGAAGGAAATTCGTGAGAGTAAACTTTCTAACAGAACAATAAAGGGTGTGAAAGCATTCGCTGAGACAGGTCATAAATCGTTTAAGGTTGCACAAGAAAGATTATCTGAATCATATAACGCGGGGAAGAAAATATTATTTTCTCTGGCTTCTCCAAGAGTAGCATTAGCTTCAGGAATTATCGGCGGATTTGCTGCAGGTTATTTTGCTTTTGGAGGAAGAACTACTGATGTTTCCCAAAATCAAATTCAAGAAGTTGTCGCGGCAACAAGAGATAGTGTTGAGGATAGATTAGATAGAGAATATAGCGATAGAATGATTACTGGACTCTCTAAGAAAGATGAGGAAATATCCAAATTAGAATCTGAATTAATAGGAGTATATGCTAAAGTGACAAATAGGGATAGTCTTCTTCTAGTTGCTAGAACGGCAGGAAGTTCATCTGGAGATGAAAGAGCTCTTAGAAGTCAGATTACTACTCTTAACGGAACATTGAGAAGAGAATACACTAATGAATTGAAAACATACCAAGGAGAAATTAAAAAAGTCGGTACAGAAAGAGATAGTTTAGGTAGATTAGTAGAAGATATTACAATGCCAATGTTGGAAACACTTCTTTCAGGTTCTCCAGATTCTGCACTTGTTGTAAAATCTCTTCTTGATGGAGATTCAGGTGTCTTTTCAGGAGCAGAGGCTAAGGAATATGATGCTCGTGCAAAGAATGGAGAAATTTGGGTATTTGATTTAGATAAAAGTAGGAAACCT